>JAFGTJ010000355.1 GCA_016934195.1 Anaerolineae bacterium
ATCGTATCGTACCTGACCGTAGTTCAGACTGGTATCGCACATACTGCTGCCCCCCCCCGCCGCGACGTTGAACGGTTCGTCAAACTCAACGCCTTTGATCCGGTATATGCCGCCCGGTTCGGTACACACGCACTGGATATGACGGTCATCGTCATAGTTCGCGCACACGGTCATGTTTTCGATGGGGTCGTAGGGAGCCTGATCTTCCGTGACCGTGCCGTTGACTTCACCGCCAGGGTCTAGCGCGAAGTCTTGCGTGACCTGGGGCGTGCCGCTCGTCACCGTCAGGCCGCTGACATTTTGCCCCACATATAACAGAGACGTGTCGCACATATCGGTGTTACCACCTGCGCGCACGCTGAACGGTGTATCGAGCGTTATGTCGTAAATTGTGTACGTGCCGCCGGTGGTGCAGTGACACTGAATATGCTCGCCACTGTCATAGTCGGCGCACACCTGGATATTATCGATCGCGGTGCTGGTCGTGCTGTCCGTAATCAAGCCGGACACGTCGCCGGTAGGGGCGCAGCCGGTGAATTTCCAGATATCGTTAGTGCCGGGGGCCGACACATACAGATTGCCTGCTGCGTCAAAAGCTAATCCACGCGCAAGGTTGATCCCCGTCTGGCAAACCGTACCTGTCTGGTCACTGGCATCAATGCGGATCACGCGGTTATTGAGTTGATCCGAATAGTACAGGTTGTCGAAACTGTCAAAGGCCAACCCGCCCTGAGTGGTGCCAAAAGCCCCCATATCAGCATATTGCGTGATGACGCGGGTTGTCATATCGACTTTGTGGATTTTCCCGTCGAATTCCGAGAAATAGAGGTCGCCCGCGCTGTCAAAGGCAACCGACTGGGAAAGATTCAGGCTGCTAGCCAGGGTCAGATCAACCAATCCTCCGGTTGCATTGAACTCGGATATAAACCCGCCTGCATTGGCAACGTAAAGCCAGTCCGTGGACGGGTCGAACGCGATGGCGTTGGGGTTGTTCAACCCGACGGTATTAGGAATATATACCGATGGCACACCCGCCGCTGATACGCTAAATACCCGTGACGTGTCGTCCGAAACGTGCAACAAGCCGGAGCTATTGAACGCCACACCCGATGGCCCGGTAAAGCCGGTTGCAAAGGTTGAGATCACCCCCGCGGGTGTAATCTTGGCAATTGTATTGCCATAGGTTCCGCTGGGTCCTTCGTTAGCGACATACATGTTGCCTGCCGCGTCGAAGGCCATGCCAAACGGGGCGCTCAGCCCGGACGCGAAAACCGTCCCGGCACGATACAAGTCGTTGGCCTCGCCAGAAAACGCAAAGCCGTCGGGGTTCTGCGCTTGTGCTGAACCAGGAAGTCCGTAGAGTCCCAGCGCCAGCAGTAGCGCGCACAGTCCGACGGCTGCATTGATATAACGGGGTCTGCTCATTAGAAAATTCATCCTCCTCGGATTTTACTATCTGACGGTACGAAGAAACGCATTTTTTGCTCCCATTCCCTCGCCCTTTTCCTCGAAATGAGGGAAGGGAAAAAATATATGCTCATCCCTCCGCGCAACGTGAGGGAAAGATCAGGGGTGGGGGCAAACGTTGCGTAACTATAATACTTAGGAGATATACAGATTATTATGTTCGCTTATATTTGCCACTCCATCTTTATTCAACGGATGTTTAAAGAAATCATCAAGTAAGAGTTAACAAATAGCCACTTTATCATTAAACATCAAAATGATATACATTTCAAGGCTTCTAACCGGAAATTTATATTTTAATAGATTATTTATTAATAGGGTTGTTTATTGTGGCAATCTTGGGTGGCGGGCGAGTTTTTGTCCATTCACCTCATCAGGTGTCCCACTCGTGGCCTTCTTTGAAACAAAAACCGGGGCGCTGGCCCGGCGCGGGGAGGGATTTCTGTCGCAGTTCCGGCAGCCGTTGAGGGCCAATCGGTATTGGCAGTACGAGCCACCGGGCCGCTTGGGAACCGCTTCCGCCACGCCGCGATCAACAAGCAGTTACAGTTGGTGATGGACCCCGGTTCAAGTCCGGGCCTCGGCACTCTTTTGAGGGGAAACTTGTCTTAAAACCGGGTAAGTCGCCTGCCAAGAGAAATCGATATTCTATTGGTAAGGTGCGTTGCCGTTCCAGTGCGCCAATCACCGGGACGGCATTTTTTTTTGTTTTACCGGTCTAGCACAGGCGTTCTGCGGCGTCTATACTATAAGACTGTTAGGCCAGCCCGTGTTTAAAGACCTTCTGAAGCTGGTAGAATAAACGGCTATCAGGAGGTGAGGCAATGATCGAAGTGAGCGAAGACCTGAAAACGACCTATCAGGAAACCGCCAGGGTTTTGAAAGGGTCAGAACGACGGATGTTCATGGCGCGGATTGTCAATGCGTTAGGGCGCGGTGGGCAAGTATGGACCGAACAGGAGTCAGGGTGGTGTCGGGACGTTATTCGTAAAGGACAGCGGGAGTTAGAAAACGGCCCCATCGAAGACAATTTTGCGGCGCGCGAACAACACCGAACAGAGAAACGCCTGCCCAACCTGCTGACCGATATCCAGGCGATTGTGGATGGATAAAGTCAGACCGACCCGCCCTTTCAGAACCAACGGGGGTATGCAGTAATGAAACCAGCATATTCCCCGGTTCCTGCCTGGGATTGCATCCGCCGCGAACGGGCCTTTCGCGGCATTTTTATTTGGGTGTGGCTATTTTAGATTGGAAAAAATGCGGGTGAGGTTAGGCCACTTTCTTAGCCGCCTGCGGATCGAAGGCATCCCGCACGCCGTCCCCCACCAGGAACAAACACAACACCGTGATCACGATCAGGCTGCCAGGACAGATCACCAGATGAACCCCTTTGGTGAAAAAAGTTTGTGCGTTGGTCAACATATTTCCCCAACTGGGCGTCGGCGGACGCACTCCCAGATTCAGGTAGCTCAAAGCGGCTTCGACCAGGATCAACACACCAATATCACTGGCTAAGTTGACCACGATGATCGAAAAAATATTAGGCAAAATGTGCAAAAACATGATGCGCAGAGGACTCGCGCCAATCGCGCTGGCTGCCACAATGTATTCACGCCCACGCTGCGAGAGTGTCTCACCGCGCACCAGCCGCATCGTGCCAGTCCACGAAAGGAAGGCAAGAATCAGGATCAATGTGCCTACGCTGGGTGACAGCATGGCCGTGATTACCAACAGCAAGAAAAAGGTCGGGATCGAATTGAGCGTGATAATGAGCCACATCATCACATCGTCCACAAACCGGAATCTCCCACCCTGGTAAAATCCGGCGATTACACCGAGCGAAGTGCCAATCACCAGCGAAAGCAACGCGGCGCTCACCGCGATCCCAAGCGAGACTCGCCCGCCATACAACAGCCGCACAAACTGGTCGCGCCCTACATCATCCGTTCCCAAAAAATGCTTTTGTATGCCTATTTTTTGGAACGTATTATCCAGGCCAATGCGACGATAGCTTACATCCAGCACATCAGAAATCACCGGGGCGAGCAGGGATAATATGATCAGGATCAAAAGAACCGTTAACGCGAACAGGGTTAAATAGTCCCTGCGCAAACGCCCCAGGGCCAATGCAAAAAGGGATTTCCCAAACGTTTCCTCGTTGCTGAGGTCTACTACATTGGCGAGTGGATTTTGGTCCACCGCAGTGGGTTCAAGTATGGTCATGATGTTGTTCCTACGACAACCGGATACGCGGATCAATGAGCGCGTAGAGAATATCGGACAACAGGTACCCGATAATGGTCGCAAGTGATACCAGGATCACGGAAGCCATAATGACCGGATAATCCTGGGTCAAAACGGCTGTAAAGGCTGTGCGCGCGACACCGGGCCAGGAAAAAATAGTTTCGGTGATCAATGCCCCCCCGATCAAACCGGGGATCGCCGGGCCGAGGATGGTGGCAATCGGGATCATGGCGTTGCGCGCTGCGTGTACGAAATAAACCTGGCGACCGCGCAAGCCTTTGGCCTGGGCGGTGCGGATATAGTCCTGGCTCAACACGTCCAACGTCGAAGCGCGCATCAAACGCGAGAACACGGCCACATAGCCGGTTGACAGCACCGCAACAGGCAAAATCAAATGCTCCACACGCTCACGCACGGTCACTTCACCAGTAATGAAGTAATTAGTCGGGTAGCGACCGCCCATCGGCAGCCAGCCCAACTGCGATCCAAAAATCAGCAGCAGGAGCAGTCCCAACCAGAACACCGGAACGGCATTAAATACCACCGCCATCACCCGCGTGATATTGTCAAACCAGCCGCCGCGCCATACCGCCGCCAGGACCCCAATCGGTAGTCCTAATCCCAGGCCAAACAGCAGCGCCAACCCGCCCAGCTCCAACGTGGCGGGGATTTTACCAACCAGCACGTCCATCGCCGGCTTTTTGGATACAAACGACGTGCCAAAATCGCCGCGCAAAATGCCTCTTTGCGTGCCGTTTTCATACTCGATATTACCGTCCGCATCGCGCACGGGATTCCCGCGCCGGTCCAGCGTGCGGAAGGACTGCCAATCGTTGCCGACCAGCCACCGGATATACTGTTTGTACACCGGATCATTGATGCCCAACTGCTCTGCCAACTGCACTTTTTGCGCCTGAGTAGTACGCGGGCCAAAGGCCAATGTCGCTACCGGGTTGCCCGGCGCGGCGACAACAATCGCGTAGGATAAAATGGTGATGCCAAACAAGGTTGGAATCGCCTGTAACAACCTGCGAAAAATGTATTGTCTCATGATGATTCAGTCCCGAATAGTGTACTTGGCGATGTGATAGAGTACGACTGGCAGCCCATATTGCAGAGCTGCCAGCGTGCCTAAGACTGCCGGATTCCTGCGTTACTGGGCAATCTGCCAGGCGTGGACGTTCCACAGCGGCAGGTTAGGTTCCGCTGCAAACCCTTCCACCTCAACACGAGCCGCGTACATCAGGTTTTGCGCGAACAACCAGATATACGGCGGGTCTTCCTGCATCATCTTCTGAATCTCGTAGTAAATCTCGGCGCGAGCTTGCGGATCGCAGCCGGGGACCGTGTTCGCCTTGATCATCAGGTCTATCATTTCGGGGTTATTGTAAGAAGACGCATTGCTGCCCTGGTTGGCCGGGTCATCGCTGCTCGTCGAGAACAACTGAAGCTGATCCGGGTCTGAGGGGAAACCCTCGCGCCAACCGAGAATGAAAGCATCAAAGGTCTGCGCGCCATACGTAGTATCAATCAGCGTCTGGAAGTCAATGGCCTGGAAGTCCACGTCGATCCCCAGTTCGTACAACTGGTCCTGGATGATCACGCCAATGGCTTCACGGCGCGTATTGCCCTGGTTGGTGATCAGTTCAAACGCGAAGGGCGTGCCTTCTTCGGCATACATGCAGCCCTGGCACGTGCGAACCCCGTTGTCACCGAGCGGCCAGCCCGCTTCATCCAGCATTTCACCGGCCTTCACCGGGTCATAGGGAATCGGAGCCAGATTCGGATCGGCGGCCCAGGATGTCGGGATCGTGTTGGCCGCCATCTGGGTGCCTTCGCCGAACACGGCGGCTTCCAGAATGCCCTCAACGTCAACGGCATATTGCAGCGCGCGGCGCACGCGCACATCGCCGAAGATCGGGTGATGGCCCTGGTCAATCGGGTCGCCGTTTTCATCGACCGCCGGTTGGGGATTGTCAGGATCGGCCAGGTTGAAAGCCATGAAATCCCAGGCGTTGCCAGGGAAATCGGCCACAACGGTGTTGGCGTCGGCGCGCAAGTCGTCGCGGCGGGCCACCGACGGACCATCCATGAAGTTCAACTCACCGGCCAGGAACTGCTCAACCTCGACCGTCTGATCGGGCACGTCACGGTACACATAACCGGACGGAATCACGACACCTTCGGGCCAGGATTCAACCGGGCTGAGGCCAATGGCTTCACCCGACGCAAACCGCGCGACCTCGAACGGGCCAAACACAACTTCGGGATCGGTGTCCATCGGGTGATCCACCATGATCGAGAAATCAAATTCAGGACTGCCGTCATACCCGAAGACGTGCGCGGGTGCAACATCGTACCCGATCAGGCCGAGCGCGGTGCAAGCCGCCGTCTCAAACTTGAATTCGACCGTGTAGTCGTCAATGATAGTAACTTCCGAGATACCGGTTGGGTTGCCATCTTCAACATAGTTGATGTAGCCGGTCAGCGGCGTATCAGCAGCGCCGCTGGCAATCGCCTCAAAGCTAAATTTCACATCGAGTGCGGTGATGGGTGTGCCATCCGACCACACCGCATCCTGGCGCAATGTGACGGTATAAGTCAGGCCATCTTCCGAAACGGTCCAGTCAGTCGCCAGCCCACCGTAAACGCCTTCTTCACCCACGCGAGCATAATACTGGGTAAACGGACTGGCCCCGATCACATCGGGGAACAACAGATCATCGGCGATGCGCCCGGCAGCAGTGTCGTTGCTGCGCAGCGGGTTGAAAGACCCAATATTCACTGAACCGCTGAAGTTACCTTCGACCACCGGGCCACCTTCACCGGGACCCTGGGCCTGAGTGACGGCCAGCGGCATAACCAACGATAAGACAAGCATGAGCACGATTAATGTTTTCTTCACCGGGTACTTCTCCTTTTAGATTTATTTTTGCACGTATACAGGTGTGTCAGAATGATAGATATCTCAGCGACGGGAACACTCCTTTCATAACACCAACAATCACAACGTTATACGGGGATGCGGGGATTTTTGTTCAGAAGGATTCAGCCAGACCGCTCGGCATTATGAAGCGCCAGCCGCCATAATACCCGGATCGTGACCTCGCGCGCGGCCAATGTCGCCGTGATCAAACACGCAATCGTGAGCGGCGGCAGATCGATCACGTAACCGGCGATAGGACCAAGCATCACGACAGCGGCCACGCTGAACTTGATGTCCTGAACGTGACCGCCGGGCTGCACCAACAAGACCACCACCGCGACTCCGGCATCGAGGCTCCAGGCGACAAACGTGGCCGTGATGGTGCGCGTCAGGCCGGTATGGGTCGCGGTCGCCGACGTGCTGGCAGCCAGCGCCGCCGTAATCATCAGGGTTAACTGCTGGATGCGATCCAGGAAAAACACGCCGAGCAGTACCAATAGCATCAGCAACACGCCCACACATAACGCGCTGCGTCCGGTAGGACTCAGATCGCCCGGCCACTCCTGTACCAGGGACAAAAACTGCATAAAACCGAGTCCCAGTAAAATAGCCGCGATGACCTGCACTTGCAGTTCACCAAGCCGGGTAAACAGTCCGCGCAATTCCCACAACGCGCCGCGCGCTTTGCCGATCACGAGTTCCTCGGTGGTGTAAGGAGTCACGCGCAGCATTTCCCAGAGGCGGTGATGCCGTTCGCGCGCGATGATAGGAGCCAACGCAAAACCCAGCGGCAGCACCCACAAGACCAATGATGGCAGCAGCAATACCGGCGGGCCAATGAGCAGCAGTAGCCCATCCAGGCAAAAACGTGCGTAAGGCGGATCAATGATCCGCACGGCCAGAAACGTCCCAATGGAACTGAGGACAATAAGGGTAACGGGAAATCGATCAAGAACAGCAGATATCCGCTGCCAGACCTGCGCGAGGGTGCGATCACGCGCAAATACCGGCATATTTTTTATCAGAGAATCATTCCAGGGGAAAAAGGCGCGAAACAGTGCCCAGGAACTCATATGTTGGTATGGCCCGTGTACCGGCTGATAAAGCGAACGATGACGTGCTCGTTCGTTAAGTAATACGCACCAACAGAGCCAACTTGTCCCAACTCATCCGGCGCGACGCCAATACGGGCAAGGCACACATCACCACCCTACGCTTCTATGCTTGTTTTTTTCCGTTCCAATGCCTCAGATCGTTATTTCTGGCTGCCAGATCAGGGCGGCACGACCTTCACCGTGCGCGATGTATGGGATAACACCGTTATAACAACGTATCAGATTCAGCAGGGAGAATGTAATTTTTACTGGCCTGGGACACTAAGGGGTGTTGGCGACCACATCCCAACGCGGAGGATCAACCTGGACACAGTGACGCGATGGGAGCCGCTGATCGGGACCGGCGGCTTCCAGGCGATAGATATGATCGTCGCGGTTAATCACCGTGACCGTTAACCAGTCCGGCGCGGCATCGGGATTCAGAAATTCCATCGGAGTATCAGTATACATCCAGTGCAGCAGCACATAGCGGAAGCCCTGGTCATGGAGATATGTCCAGCGTTCCTCGGACGTAGGCAGCGCTTCGACGGTGGTTAGCTCGTCCAGATCGCTCAAGCAGGCCATCAAATCGGACCGGAGCCAGTATTTATCACGCATGGTCAGAAAAATCCGGTCCCCCCGGTCGGCCTGCTCATTGAGTTGGGTCAGCGCGCGATACCCGGTGCCATATTCGGCCTCAAGCATGTAAACACACCCGGTTTGTTCACATTCCAGCGTCTTGCCAAACGGTTCCAGAATGCCGGACTGGTAACTCACGGTAAAGATCAGCATCAGCGCCGCCGCCAGCAGCAGGCTTTGCCCGATGCGACGGAACGCGCAGCGGTCCGATTCGAGGATATACGCGGCAGCGCCCGCCACCGCCGGAATCAGGGCCAACCACAGTCCTACCTGATACCGCACGCGCTGCGTGAACACTTCCGGGTAAATCACCACACCAACCAGCATCCCGACCAACGCGCTGATCGCCACATACAGCGCGGGACTCCGCAGCGAGCGATGCTGGCGCGGAATCAGCAACACCAACGGCAAACAGGCCAGAATCAGCGCGGAAATATTGCCGGTCTGCATCGGGTAGCTGCCGTAGGTTTGCGCAAAGAGGTACACGAGCCGCGCATAACGGGTCACGTCAGGATGGACCCATTCGCTGTCGCGCAGCCCGTTGTCGCCCACAAACGGCAGCAGCGGGTTATCGAACCAGATCGCATTTTTGATGAAGTGCGGAATAAACGCCACGCCCGCCCACACACCGATCCACAACAAGCCCGTGACCAGTTCGCGCAGGGCATGGCGTCGGAAAACCTGTTTCTGGTACGCGATGGCGTGCTGCCAGAACACAATGATCAACAGCGCCGGAGCCAGCACCGCCAGATAGGACGCTTTGGCAACGACCGCGAGTCCGGCAAACAGTCCCATCAGACAGCGAGCACGGCAATTCTGTGCATCCAGCGCCCAGTAAAACGCGCCGAGCGACATCCCGGCGGCGAAAATGTCCACTTTGCCTTCGGTCATGCCGTGCAGCAGCGCCGTCGAGGTGAACGTCATGAACAGCGCCAGCCACAAGCCCTTACGCCTCACGCCGAGCCGCTGGCCCAATCCCACCACCATCACGGCGATTCCCAGGCCCATATACCAGCCGAAGATTTTGGACTTAGTTTCCAGGCCAAACAGGTGCAGCACGGCAAAGTGCATTTCGCCGTGTACGCCCACCTGATTCAAGCCTTCGGTCCCGGCGGTTGTGGCCGGAGGCAATACAAATTCATGTGAAGCCGCGATCAGCTTGGGCAGGGCCATATAGTGCGCCACCGCGTCGTAATGCACATACTGGACCAGGCCCTGAATGCCGGTCAGGATCACGATCACGACCAGCAGCGCCACCATGGTTTTCCAGATAAGCGCCTCATCGTCCAGATTTTGAATGGCAGCGGCTCCGGCGCGCGCGCTCCGCCCGATCAACGGCCCAACAAAGCGAAACCCGCCCAATACACATACAGCCAATACGCCTATCACTACCGGCTTGGTGAAATACTGGCCCGCCAGCGCGATCAGCAGCCAGACCTGCGACAGCACCGCCTCACCGACCAGAAACGCCGTGCCCAACGCCGCCCAAATCGGCGGATCGGTGCGCCACCAATCCGGCAGCAGCAGTCGTACCAACAGGGCACCCGCGCTCAAACAGGCGACGCTGTACGCGGCGCTAATCACCAGCGCTTCGAGGATGGTTGTACTCATAACAGCATCCCTACGTGCGGAAAAAGTCTTTAAGCCAGCCGGTCAAGTCCGTCAGGATATTCACACCCAGGCTATCCCGCACCAGCCAGTACACCACCACCGTACCAAGTATCCAGGCCGGAAACAGCCAATCCAGCACAAGACGGCGGGCCTGCCGCGCATCATCGGCGGGCCAGTTCACCAGTCCACTGACCAGCACAATTATCACCAGCGTGAAATCGGCGCGCTGGAAAATCCCCTGTGCGCCCAGGTAGCTCACTGCCCCGGTCACACCCAGCAGCAGCGCGAGTTGGTACAGCGGAAACGGTCGATCCCTATCCTGAGCCAGCCACCAACGCGCCGCCGTGACCAGCAGCACAACCAGCACCGGAGTCGCCCAGTCCGCAATGGAATCCCAGTTGGGCCAGACGTAATCGAGGTACAGCGATTCGGCGAAAAAGTGCCAACTAAGCAGCCCGGCATCGAGCCACAACGCATACCCAATAAACCGACCATCACGCCAGCGCTCGATACGGGGCGCAAACCACAACAGCATCCCGACCTGAACGGCCAACACCAGCGGCAGCACAAACGCCAGCCGGAATCTGAACGGCACATTCAGTGTATAGCGGTGGCTCGTATCATCCGTTAAGACGACCGTTATTTCCGGTGCGCGGCCTGCTTTGCCGCACGCTTCGCGGGTATCGCGCCAGACAACGCCCCGGCCATTGATATATACTTCGCGGACATCGCTGATATCCCAACGCAGCGGCACGCAGTCATCCAGGTGAAACGTGTGGGAACGGTCGGCCTTGAGGAAAATGGGCACACCGTTAGCCTCAGCGAGCACGGCGGTCGGGCGCGGCTCAATTGCTTGATACACAACCATCAGCAGCGCGGTAGCGCTCACCGCCCACAGAATCACCGCCACCATGCGCCTGAAATGCCGCCGCAGAACCGGCAGTCCGCTCACGTAATCCGCCGCCAAGACCAGGGCCGCCGCGATCAACATATAATACCAATTGGTCAGGTTGAATAGTTCGTCTTCAACGGGAAGAACGTAGGTTTGTTCGCCGCCATTGGGGAACTGTACGAGCAGCGCGGGATAAGCCGCTTCTGCGCCGCAAAGCGTCTGTGAGCCATCGCCAACCACGCCATTTTCGCCCAGGTACACCGCCTGAATGCCACTGACATTCCACCGCACCGTAATACAGCCGGACGGCAGCAAACGACGTGGAGCGGTAAAGTTAATCTGCGCATCGCCGCGTGATTCGTGGATGGCAAGCTGGCCCGTTCGGGCGTGTACGCGGCTTGCCAATAGACTGACCGCTGCCAGCACCATCAGCACTACCACACCCCAACGTCGCCAGGACATTTATCGTATCTCCGGTCGCCCAATACACTCGCCGGATTGTATAGTAGACGATCTATGCAGCGCAAATTTAAATTTTTCCCGCCTGGTATGCGGTCCCGCTCCTCAATGGCAGTCATTCGTGCGATAATCGCCTGCATATATTAGCCGAAAGGAACGAATCGAAATGCAACGGATATGGATCGCTGTTCTTATCGTCGCTGTTGTTCTGGGATTTACGCACACCGCCAATGCCCAGGATAACGTTTATCCACTGGAATTTGAATACGAAGACGACGCCGGGGAATATTACGCCGCCGCCGATATCGCTGTGCAAACGGGCGACCGGCTGCAGGCGACCATACAAGGCGGGGAAGACATTTATTTCTTCATATACACCGACGATGAAAACCTGTACGAAGGAGAAAGCCTGGACGAGTTTGTTGCGCCCTTTGACGGGATCGTTTATCTGGACGTTCTATCTCATACGCAAGCCCGCGGGCGGGTAACAGTCATCAGCGCGGGCAATGATACAGCGATCAACCAGGGAAATACCACAGAAAACAGCGCGGCGAACACTATCGCCCCATCCGGCAATTTTTCGACCGTACCATGCCCGTTTAATGTGCCGCCGGAGGTCAATGTGACATGCGGTGTGCTGACCGTACCCGAAAACCGGCAGGTGGCGAATTCCGGCACGATCCACCTGGCGGTGGCAATTGTCCCAGCCCTGTCAGCCAACCCGCTGCCCGATCCGATCTTCTACCTGGAAGGTGGACCGGGCGGCAGCGCGTTGGTAGGTATTGATAGCTGGTACACCTCGCCCTACCGCGAACAGCGCACCATCATCCTTTTGGAACAGCGCGGCACCGGGTTCAGCGAACCATCGCTGAACTGCTCTGAAATGGACAATGAGAGCGAAGACGAATTGGGCCAAGTCGAAGCGTGCCGCGACCGGCTGCTGGCCGAGGGAATCGACCTGACAGCGTATAACAGCCGCGAAAACGCCGCCGACGTGGAAGCGCTGCGGCAGGCGTTAGGATACGATCAGGTCAATCTATACGGCATCAGCTACGGAACCCGTCTGGCCCTGACGGTCATGCGCGACTACCCGGCGGGACTGCGGGCCGTTGTGCTGGACAGCGTATATCCGCCCAATATCGACACGAACTACACCGCCAGCGCCGACACCTACCAACTCATCAGCACCATGTTTGCCGACTGCGCGGCTCAGTCCGCCTGCGCGCAGGCGTTCCCGAATCTGGAACAACGTTTTTACGACGCCCTGGACCAGATCAGCGCCGACCTGCCGCTTGTAACCGATCCTGAGTCGGGCGACCAGTACAACCTGTTCCCGGAAGACGTGATCAATACGCTGTACGATCAGCTCCAGGATACCGGGTTGATTGACGCGATTCCGGCCTCGCTGGGTGCGTTGGCTTCCGGCGATTACGATTTGTACCTCGAACTCGCCATGTTCGGGTCAGGCGTAGGTGATGGGGCGTCCGCCGATGCGGTGGGGCTGGCCCAGGAACTCGCGCTGGAACTCTATCCCGAAGAACTCGAAGATATCAACCAATGGGCCGCGCAAGGCGATACCGCTGCTATCGCCGCGCTGCTGAGTGAACTATTCGACTTAACATCCGAGGAAACGCAGATCGCCGCCGAGGGCTTTGTCCAGATCGCCAGCGGTGAAACGGGAAGCGTTGTAGTATCGGCGGTCGAACCGCCCGACATCGACGACGACAGCGAAGGCATGAATTTGAGCGTGCAGTGTTACGAGGAAATGCCGTTCATGACGCTGGAAGAGGCAGAAGCACGCGCCAACGCGGTCGCCATGCCAGAAATCGTCCGTGAGGCGACCTTTGCGGGCAGCAGCAGCGAGTTTGAGCAGTGCGCGGTATGGCCCGCCGGGACCGCCAGCGCCGTCGAAAACGCGCCGGTCGTCAGCGCGGTTCCGACGCTGGTACTTGCCGCCCGGTACGATACCGCCACACCGCCCTGGTGGGCAGATTTGGCAGCGGAAACGCTGTCGAACAGTTACACGTACCACTTCCCGATGGTGGGACATGGCGTGATCGATGGCGGACCCTGCCCAGTTGGTATCGGTCTGGACTTTCTAGCCGATCCGCTGACGGCTCCTGATGCGGCCTGTATCGCTACCATGGACACGCAGTTCTACATCCCCTAAGCAGCGCCACCACCGGCTTATACTAACCACCCCCGCTGAGTGCTCCGGCAGGGGTGGTTATCATTTATCGATCCATAGGAATGGGACTTGTCACGGCGCAAGGGAATCGCCAGCAGGCGAATTGGCGTCCTTATTCAACGACGGCACGCGCGCCGCATACCCTTCCTGCACCGCATAAACCAGTGTTAACGCGCCAGAAATCGTCCACCGCCGTCGATTGGAATCACGCCCGGTCTGCACCTGGAGCGAACGTTCTATAATCTGCCCGGTATTGTCCCACAATGCCAGAGCAGCCGAGGCGGTGATCAAAAATTTGTCCACACTCTCATCACCTTTGCCCCCACCGTTCACATATCGAGGCATGGTACTCGCCTCAATATCCACCGAAGCCAGGACATTATCGCGCAACGTCGCGGCCCACCGGCTCATATTGTAGTCGTCGGTGAAAGGGCCAAATTGTTCCAACGCAAGATCGGCCCACATGGTAAATGTGTGGGTGGCATAGGTGGTAGGGTGAGGATAGAGTAATTCCTGAGTGTTGGGTACACGGTGGTCAAATACCCAGGCCTGACCATCCGGTTCCATTCCGCTTAACAGCACATCAGCACGACGCAGAGCTTCGTCAAGATATCCCTGCTGCCCGGTCATCCGGTACAGGTAATAATAGCCGCGCATGACGCCACCGTAACAATGATACAACGACTTATCCAGCCATTGATAATCGGGCACATTGGGGTTACGTTCCTGCCATTTTGCCAGCAGGTGATCCTCCAAATACATCAACCCAAAATCCGCTGCATCTGCGTAGCGTGGGTCCAGCGCCCGGTTAACCCACAGGACATACGTCCAATGGGCCAGGGAACCAAACAGCAAGGTTTCCTCCACAGCTTTATAGTCTGTACCACAATAGGCGTCAACCTCACCGGTAGAATCACAACCAGTTTGCAAGGTCAGATTGAGATACCCATCATCATTCGTATCCTTCAGCGCACCGCGCATAATCTCAAACAGGCGATACACTTCCTCGACCAGCACAGGGTCCCCAGTCGCCCGCAGCGCCATCGACAACGCCGTAATCCCGAAATCAGCAGCACGCGCCGTCCAATATACATCACCGACAGCCAGGTAAAAGTCAAGCGACGGCTCGCGCCTTTCATTTTCCAGGGCGTACCACAAGCGGTCGTACTGTTCACGCATCAGGGGGGGCAGCAATTCACGGTCAAACGAGGGATCAGCCTGCAAGGTCAAGAGACGAGCATCGGGATTAACATTCACGGCGGACCAGGGCGTCGAAATAGCCGCCGGACCATCAGCGCCGGACAGAAACTGAATTAGCGCAACCGCTGCCGCGACACCTAGCACGCCCAGAATTATAACCGCCCAGAATACCCGTCGTGACTGTCGCACCCGCTGTAACCATTGCATCCCGCATTACCCTCTCATCCCAATACAACTATGTATTAAGAGTGTAACGCATATGACGGCGCATTTAGGGAAATATTATGTATGGACTTATAAAAACGGGATCAACACTTACCAATCGACGGTCACACGAAACCCTCGCCCGCGCACGGCTTCCATAAACACAGACGGTAACACGGCCTGCTCCATCGGCCATGCGCCCGGTTGGACTGCGCCGCGCGCGATAAACTCGGCCATAATGCCCGCGTGCCAGCCCGTAATACGCTCCATCGCCGTGAAGCCGGTGCCGGGATCGTACCGGTCGATCAGGTCGATGATAACGGCACGTTCCGCCGCGCCCGCGTCCACGCCGACACCTTTAGCCCGCATCACGCACACATCCTGAATCACCGGGGCGGTAATCTGCGGTTCTAGCAAAGCATGAAACACATCACGCGGCACGACCGTCTGATCACCCACTTCCACCGGGTCCAGACCAAACAATCCCAGGAGTTGAAACGCCTTAAACTGCGCAAAATGTCCCGGCCAACGGCAGGTTTTGTTCTGGTAGACCTGGAGCTTGCCTTCATATGTGTAAGGCGCGGTGCTGGTACCGCCGGTCGTCGTGAAGGCTTCCAACTGCCCCACGCCGTCAAACGTGATGGGTTCCAGTTCTTCAAACGCGCCGACAAGCGTAATTTTGCCGTCGCGCAAAAACGCCACCTGACCGTAATATTCGTTGGTGAGGCCGTTGATATTGAAGGCACATTGGTAATTCCAGGGCGGGACCGGATTCTGCGGAATGCCGCCATCCCACAGATACACCTCGCGCGGGGCAAGGCCCGCTTGTTCCAGCAGTTCAACGGCATACGCGCCCAACGTATTGTTCATGCCCGGCCCCATGCCGCAGTCCGGCACAATGGCGATCCCGGCAGCTTTGGCGTCCACATCACGTTCCAGTTGGCGGAGAACCGTCGGCGTATGACCGCCGTAATCCACCATGCTGACTCCGGCTTCTAGCGCGGCTTCGGTGGCCTGCGGGATAAATTGAAACGGCGTTCCGCACAGAAATACATCCAGGCCCTGCAAAACCGCCACCAACGCGGCGGGATCACTCGCGTCTACCTGCTGCCAGGAAGCAACCGGTTGGCCGATCAACGTGTTGATCCGTTCCGCCCCGCGACGAGCAGCGTCGGCGTCATGATCCGCCAGCAAGACACTCACCCCGCCGCCACGTGTGACCATATCGTAAGCTGTTGCGACGCCCTGCCGTCCCGCGCCAATCACACCGTACCGAAAACCGCTCATGTTGTTCCATCCCGTGTCATTTGTCGTTATTCGCTGGTCAGCACCGGCAGCACATCAAGCTCAAAGTCCACAATCACTACCAACAATTCCGACACCCAGGCCTCGATCTCTTGGCGATTTGCGTTATTGAACGCGCGCACCCGCAGCCAATTACTATCCGCACTGCGACCCAGCAGCACAACCCATTGCTCGTTTTCGAGCCAGCCAAGCACCTCAGCAGTGGTACTCGGCGCAGCGCGTAATTGAGCGTTTTGGTCTGCCTCGGTTATTACCACAAATCCGGTGACTTCACAGCCTGTCGCCACCGACAGTCCCGCCAGATCGGGGCACTTATCGACCGTATCCAGCACGCCGTCCGCGTCACGATCCAGGCCAACACCGACCGGACTATCCCCATCATCCCCATTCAACGGCAGCAGCACAGCCGCCAGGACAATCACAATCAGGGCCGCGACTGCGCTCAAATAGACCGGGAGACGGCGGGCCTTTCTTTTGCGCTTCATAGGTGCCGGTTTCTGGCTCCCGGCGCGTTTTTTGGTCTGTTTCCTGGCTCGATCCGAACCGGGAACGGCCACCGCCGCCGGGATCGGGGGCAGCGAATCATCCGAGGATTTGCGCTCTATAATGCCAGGATGGGCTATTAACGTGGCGTACCGGGTAGGCGTGTCAGTATGCACCGCTTTAAGCGCCTGATCCAACGCGGCGACCAGTTTTGCCCCGCTGGAATACCGCGCCGCTGGCTCCTTCGATAACACCTTCAATACCACGCGCTCCACCGCTGGACTGAGCGCCGAATTCAGGTCGGTCAGCGGACGCGGGCGCTCGGTCACATGCAGCATCGCCACATCGGTCGGATTGGGCGCATCAAACGGCAGTTGGCCGGTAAACATCTGGTACAACATGACGCCCACCGAATACAGATCGCTCTGCGGGCTGGTAGAAGCAGACGAGATCGCCTGTTCGGGGGCGATGTAGTGCGGCGAACCGAAGATTTTCCCCTGGGTGCCGGTGCCGCGCATCCGTACCAGTCCAAAATCGGCCAGGTACGCGCAGCCATCTTTGCCTAACAAAATATTGGACGGCTTGATATCGCGGTGAATCACGCCCTGCCCATGCGCGTAATCCAACGCTTCGCACACTTCACGGATCACGCGGGCGGCTTCGGCCATTTCGATTAATTCATTGGAGTCACGATACGCGGACAACACCCCCCGAAGGTCCGGTCCATCCACGTACTGCATCGCCATATACAGCAGCCCGTTCACGTCACCATAGCGGTACAGCCGGACGATGTGCGGGTGTTCCAACCGGGCGACCGCTTGCGCTTCACGCTCAAAACGCATCATGTACTCGGAATCGGTGCGGAAAGGCGGATCGATAACCTTCATTGCCACTTTACGCTTCAAACGCACGTCTTCCGCCAGATACACGCGCGCCATCCCGCCCCGGCCTAATAATGCCAGCAGGCGGTATTCGTCCAACTGTTTTCCGATAAGTTTGTCTTGCGTCATTACCTGCTACCTACCATCCTGCGCTTCGCGGGTGCCGAGCGCGATACGCTGAAGATCGCTAACATACACATTCAAGCCCTGAACATACGCATCCAGGTAATCCTGAGCCACCAGCACCGCCAGATCATGTAACCCTGCCTGCTCCAGCAGTCCCACATGAGGCCGGAAATCGCGGAGCGACATACGCATTATACCAGCCGCATCGGTGAGCACGCCCCAACACAATGTTTTCTTCTCGTTATCATCTTTGGCGGTGATAAAACGCACCAGGGTACTGGAGGGCACCACCGCGCCCACATTAGAGAACACCTCGCGCCCGCGTATCAAATCGTTGAGCATATCAAAACGCTCCGGGATTTGCTCCAACATCCGGCGGATCGGGGGTGGCACATGCGCCAGCAATTTGAGCGTCCCAACGCTGGCGCTTTTACCCTCAATCGCCAGTTCCTTGATCCGGTTGGAAAACTCGCCAAACCCGGCCAGCGCCGCCAGATACCGCCGTTGAAGGTCCGCAAATTCCCGGTAGAGCGCCGCCCGGTTACGCGGCGCAGCCTTAAATGCCTCCAACGCATCCACCGTCTGTCGATGCAGGACCAGCAAGTCCAACTCGTCCAGCGGCACCTCAAATGATACCGGGTGAATCCGCTGTGACGGAGCGCGGCGGCTGGCATCCATCGGTACCAGGATCGCGGCCTGAACCCAGGCTGCCGGATTGAGCGCCAACTGAACGGAGTCTAACGCGGGCCGGTTCGCCTTTTTGCGCGCATGGCGGTTTAGTTCAGCCGTCAACTCATTACTGGGACGGTATTGTACCGCGTGAATGGCGCGGTAGAGCACCAACAGGTCATTAACCGTCAGGCGCAGCATATCACTGCGTCGTTTGAGCAAGCTCCGCAGCATTTGTATTGCTCGAATATTCACCAGGTCAGATTCGACACACACTTCGGGCGGTGTGCGGGGAACCTGCTTGATCCGTTTTGTATCAGCAGGTTTGAACTGCAACTTCAATGTATACGGGCGCGCGACGGGCTGAGCCGGTGGCAAAGACTGCAAATAGACGGCCCAGGCGACCGCCTCATTGGTCAGAATTTCGGCAAATGCGGCACCCCATGCGCCGTCGAAATAAATGTGCGACTGGTCAAATACAAAGGTTTCGCCAGTATCAAATATGGTCAGGGCATGGCTTCCCACCCCGCGCTCGGCCTTACGCAGATCGGCCAGGGGAACAGTACGCGGGTGCGAGTCAACATTCAGCAAAATGGGCGCTAATCGCAGCCGCTTGATCTCGGTTACAAGCGTTGAGTCGAGCTTATTGCGCAGCAGTCCGGCCAGCGCCCCGCGTTGGACATCAGCCAGTGATTCCAGCCCGTCCACCGGCTCCGGCGATGTGTTCGCAAGCGCGGCGGCAACCTGCCCCCGTATCATCGCCACGTCCGCCGGGCGATCGGTATCCGGCGCGCAGGCCGGAAACAGGTGGTAGCGCCCCTGGTAGATCAAGCCGACATGGGCCTGATCCAACGGCAGCGGCACGCGCGTTTCCCGGTATTCCGACGGTTCCAGATAACTCAAAATGGTCATCTGGCGCTGGTAAGCGGGTAAACTCTGCCCCTCAGCCGCCTGGAGTTGGGCCTGCCATTTGCGCCGCGCGCCACCCGGCAGCGACTCGGCAGCCGAGGACAAAAACTGGTCGAAATGCCGCCGCCGGTAGGCGGGATACGTTTCCCACGCCGCCGAATCGTGGTCCCGGCTGTAGGGACGCTGCAACTCCCATTCGCGGTACAGGCGGGCATAGCGGGCCGTGTCAGCTTCGTTCTGCGCCACATCACGCAGCAAGGAAATCGCCACGCGCTCGCGCCACTCGTTTTCCAGCAAATCGTTATATTGGTGCAGGCTGTGGATACAGGCCATGATCCAGGCCGTCATCCGGTCTACCGGGGTCAAACTGATCTGGTAGCGGGTCAGCAGCGTGTCAAACCCGTGCGTTTCATTGGCATGGCGGGCGGTATCCTCGCGCAAGGCGTAATCCACGTAGAACTGCCACGTTCCCTCAGGAAACGCGCTTTCAACGTCTTTCCCCACCAGGCTGAGCAGGTTCTGGTAGCCCCACAGGATCGCTGCCGGACCCGCAAAAAACGCGCTGAACACTACCCGGTCAAGCGCCTGCTCGACGCCTTTAAACAACGCATTGATATCACGCCGGACCGTATCCGGTGCGGCTTTGCGTTCTGACACACGCGCCAGCCCACTCAGGATCATGGCCGGAACGTTGCCTGCCGGGACCACCTGTCCCACACGCTCGATGATGATTTCCATTTCCGGCAGGGATAATTCCGACAATTCACGCAGCGCCGACGTGTGCAGCACGGAGCGCAGATTGAGCACCGTTGCATTACGGACCTCGGCGATCTGTTCTTTTTCTTCGGCCATCACCATCACCTCCACACACAAACCATCCCCAGTTATAATATGCATCCAACTTAAAAACAACGGGATTCCAATCCTATAAGTCCCAAAAGAAAACGCGGCGTGAGCAGCTCGCCGCGTTCAAAATTGCCGGTCAGCGCCGGTATCAGGTATTCCAGCCTGCCCGCTGCACCAGTTCTACCACGTCCGGGAAGTCAATACCCAATGCGCGAACCTTTGCCAGGGTAGGAACGCCGTTAGCATCCCAGCCGCGCCGCTCGTATACGGCGTTCATCAGCTTTTCGTACTGCGCTTCGCGGTAGGCGCGCAATCTGGCTACTTTTTCCTCAACGTTCAGGCTGGCCGGGTCCACGCCCACTTGCTCGCGCAGTTGGGTGTCGTACCGTTCGGCACGCGACTCGTATTCGTCCACCGTGACCGGCCCCATCGCGCGATACGGCGGGTAATCGTGTTCGCGGGTGCCGAAACCCAGTTTGAGCGCCAGCAGACGCTCGAAATTGTACACCCGCTCCGACTGGGCGAGCAGGTCTTCGGGCCGGACCGCCTGGCCGGTCAGTCCTTCGTACAGCCAGGTATAGTTTTCGACATGTTCCGGGACCTTATTCGGCTCGGCAGTGGCCTTGTTATTGGCCGGAACGATGTCGTTCCAAGGCAGTTTACACAACCCATGCAGGCTGAACCACGTCCGCCACATCGGGAAATAGTGCAGCGCTTCGGCCTTGGCCTCGAAGGTGGGAAGCTCTTTCTTCACCATATCCATGAAGATCAACCACGCTTCGTCATGCTGCGCGCCCTTGATCGCCATGCCATAACCGCCCTGCTGCGCGAGCGACTCTTTGGTCACGTACTCGGAGACTTCCAGCCCCTTCACTTCCATGCCGATATCGTGCAAAAAAGCCGGGTCCGCGCCGTATTTTTCCACGAACAACTGCTTCATATAGCGCACACCCTGCCCGACGATCAAACCGAACCCTTCACCGTGCGCCAACTGGTGCAGCAATTCCAGCGCGGCTTCCGCGTTGCCCCAGTTGAGTTTCAGGCCGCCGGTCACAGTCTCGTCGATAATGCCTTCCTCGTAGCACTCCATCACAAACGCGACCGAATTGGCAAACGAGATCGTGTCAAGGCCGTAGGTATCGCAGTAAAAGTTCATTTCGGTGATCGCCAGCGGATCGAACACGCCGATATTCGATCCCTCGCCCGCGATGGTTTCGTATTCCGGGCCATCAACCAGCACAAATTCGCCTTGATACGGTCCGGTCCTCAACGCAAAGTGATCGACACCGTGCGCGCAGGACAGCGTACAGCCATACCAGCAGCCATCAGGAATTCCCTGAGTATACAGTTCGGCCCAAACCGGCGTATCGAGATTCACGGCCTGGGGATGTGACCCGTAGCGGTAGTTATTCACGGGCAGCAGGTCAAACTCGTTCATAATAGGCGGCAGGTGGCCGGTCCCGACGCCGCGCATGTTGTTTTGCTTGCCGTCCAGATCGGAAATTTCCTGGTTGATGCGCTTCCCGGCCTTGCGGATCAGGTCCATGTTGGCCGGGTGATTGCTGTCGCCCTTCATGCTGCTGTAGCGAACCACCAGGGCCTTGAGGTTCTTATGCCGGAACACGCGCCCGATACCGCCGCGCCCGGCCTGTTTGACGCGCACCATCTCGCGGCGCATGTCGTACCAGCTAAAATTCAGACAGGCATAACGCGAATGTTCCGCCGCCTGCCCCGCCGATACCACCGATACATTTTTCTGATCGCGCTCGCCGCCGGAATACATCTCGGTGAGCGCTGGTCCGATCAGGTGGGTGTTAAGCGGTTCCAGCGGCGCTTCCTCAATAGTCACGCGGCCCGTGTCGCCATCGATCACGATGATCACTTCCCGGTCCGCGATACCCTGGATTTCGAGGGCATCCCAGCCGGAAAACTTCAGGTACGGGCCAAAGTAGCCGCCGACGTTGCTGTTTATCACCGATTGGGTGAGCGGCGACACCGTCACTACCGTCGATTTACCGGAGCCGGGATAGGCCGTAATGCCGCCAATCGGCCCGCCCGCAATCACGATCTCGTTGGCGGGATCATCCCACCGAGTATCGCCGGTAATGGCATTCCACAGCAGCCACAAACAGAATCCGCGTCCCCCGGTAAACGTGTCTTTCATCTGTTGTGTGACCGGCTTGCCGGTAATGGTGTTATCCGACAGGTTGATATACAGCGTGCGGTTAGCATAACCCCGTTCAACGGGTTGCAGCTCATAGTTGAACTCAACCAATACCCTGTGAGCCGCTTTGAGTTCCTGAACGGTTGGTGTCGTCATAGTGTAAAATCTCCAAGAACGAAAAATTTGTTTGTTATGTCCATCATACCGCAGGTAGCCGGACATGTCAGGGGAGCATAACTAAAATCGAGTCAAAAAGTATCAAACGGCATAGTATACTTACGCGCATACTGCGCGGTGTTCTGTCTTCATCGGAGGATAACTTAAGCCTATGCCACGCCTGAAAAAACTGTATTTTGTCTCATCCAATGACGAGAAATTTCGTGAAATTCGCGGCGCACTGGCCGCCAGTAACATTGCCCTGCAACGGGTAGCACTGGATCTGCCGGAGATTCAAGCACTTGATCCGGCCATTGTCGCAGAAGACAAAGCCCACCGTGCTTACAAAGTCTTACACGACGATCCGGTGCTGGTGGAAGATACCGGCGTGGGGCTGGTGGCGTGGCAAGGCTACCCCGGCGCGCTGATCAAGTGGGTGTTGGGGGCCGTCGGTGAAGCCGGATTGTGCCGCCAGTTGGACGCCTGGGACGACCGGCGCGCGGTGGCAACCGTCGTGTTATGTCTGTATGACGGCGATATATCCCGTATTTTTACCGGGCAAACTCAGGGCATGATCACCCGCGAGCCGCGCGGTGAATTTGGCTTCGGGTGGGACAGCATCTTTCAGCCGGACGGCTACCCGATCACGTATGGCGAAATGCCGCGCGAAGACAAAATGAAAATCTCGATGCGCGCCCAGGCGTTGGACGGATTGCGGCGTTACCTGCTCGATGAATAGCGTATACCAAATGGCGCGCCATTATCGCCAGCGGCACGATGCGCCCAACGCCGCCAACACCGATTCACCGGAATCAGTCCAGGGCGCAACCAACCAGCCGTCATCCTGCCAGTAAATGACATAATATTCGACACCGGCGCGCGGCCCGGTTGTGTTGGGCTGCTGCCGCTCGATGGTGGCGCACCAGACCCGGTTGGTACCCCCGGATGCCTTCTCAACCGCGCCGATCCGCCACTGATCGCCGGGACCAGCGCGGCGGCTGATATAGTCGTCCAATGCGACCTGCGCATCATCCGGCAGCGATACAACCGGACCACATGCCGCCAGCGCGACAATGATTATTACCAGGAAACCAACCCAATGCCTCATGGTTCACAACCCACTTTGAACACCCGGCTTCTTTTGTGGGAGCAAAGTCCTATCGCGCCCCCTTCGCTTTTGCGCTCTGCATCCTGTAAAATAAAGTCATCAAAAAGTTGTGAGCTTATAAGCAGGATATTTTGACCGAGTCACCAGCCTTCCAGCTAGAGCATTTTTATTTCGGCAACCTGGTTGACCAGCATAACCGGAAATCAGCCGCTCCGGGTGTCATCGCGCGCACACCGGGCTGCACGCAGGAACACGTCACAGAATGTTTACGTCTGGCAAAAGTGATGCCGCCCCAACGTATCGCAGACTCGATGCCAGCGGTGCTGGCGTTGTTTCGCGGCGGAACTGCCACCGACTTTATCCTGGTCAAAGCCCAACGCACTGCTGCCAGCCTCCCGCAGATTTTGTACATTATGCTGCCAGCAACCCTGGCCCGGCAATCGGCGGGCAATATACTCGCTTTTGATGCGCTGGCAATGAAACCCATGCCGGTATTCTACCGGCTGCGAAGCGACCTGGAACCGCTCGATTTGCCCGACCTGAAACCGCTCAGCACAGATGAACAGGTCGAGTCGCTTATGGCGGCGCTGTTATACAGCCGGGACTCCTTCAGCAACCTGGAAGGCATCCTGGCCGGGTTGGTGCAAGGTTGGCCAGTTGCCATTGTCAACAGCCCGTTGTCGCTCGCCATGCGGCTGCAATTCGTGCAAGGACTGCTTAACCTGCTCCCCATCCCGGCCCGCATCGGGATCACGTTTACAACCGACGTATCAAACCCGGACACCTCCACGACCCAGATTAAATTCCTCAATGACCGGGTTACGCCCGACCGCCATCTGGTATACGACTGGGACAGCGGCGAAATGCTCACCCGCCCGCCCGCCGATTCGTACAGCCGCTATATGATCGGCCAGTTCCGGCTGGACCCATCGCTGGTCATTGAACAGACAACCAAACTGTCACACACAACGGCATGGCGCGCGCAGCACCGCGAAAACCTGGGAAGCGCTCTATCCTTTGTGTCACACCGCGCCGCGCTCGATCAGGTGATCCGGGAAGGCCAACCCGCCGACCGTGATCTGGTGGCCGATATTCTCCGCCAGGACCCTACACTCTCCGACGAGCTGCGGCAGGTGTACGCCCGTCACCTGCTGGCTTTCGCCATCGCGCTCAATGAAGCTGCCTCGGCGGACGTAGTGCCAACCGTCGCCGTGACCAATCTGGAAATCGCCCAGGCCACCACTGAACAACTCAAGACCGGCATCCGAGACGGACACGCCGGGATTGTGTATCACCTGCTGGAACGCTGGCTGCTGCATGTGCCCGAAACGTCGGACTTAGGCTGGCATCCTCTGCTGCATACCGCCGCCCGGCAGTATTTTACCGACCTGCTCCAGCAAAAAGCCTGGAAACCTGCCCTCGATTTCTTGAGACACATTCACACCGCCACACCCACGCTGCGCCTGAAAGAAATCATGCCGCAGATTATCAGCGCGGCTCAACCCTTCACGCGCAGCCAGCCCAATCTGGCGCGGATCATCTTTCTGCTGGCCGTCGAAGCGCTGCCCGCCGGGGAACTTCAGCGGCTGCTCGGCGACCGGGAATTTACACGCCATTTGCCCCAGGCCACGCAAACCGCCCTGGCCTATCTGGAACCCCAACCACGCCATCCCGCCCCGCCCCAGGTATTGGAAACGGGCGCGCGGGACTTCAGCGGTGGGCACCGGATGTGGGTTTTGGCGCGGCTGGTTGAATGGGCCATGTATTTACAACGAACCGAACTGGTAGATACTGCCGCGCTGCAAGCCCTGCTGGTGATGGCCCAATCTCCTGAAAACCAGCAGTTCAAACCGCTCATTCTGCATGTTACAGATGATTTTACCGATCTGGCCGCCCTGCAAACCCTCACCCCGCCAGGGCCGCGCATCCTGATTCAACTGCTGCTGCTCATCCACGAATTCGATCAGGCCGTTATCATGCTCGAATTCTACCAGGGCACGCTGTTCGGCATGAAACGCCTGTCTGAATTTACTCAGCTAGCCCAGGACATATTCCTGAAAACTCCCTTGTCACCCGATGCCCTGAACAGCGCCCTGGATCACCTGGAAGGCAGTGGAATCTGGCCGGAACCCCGCGCCATGATGTACTGTGGCGCATTGATGAATCGCCAATGGTCGCCGGATCAGGCCAAAATCGCCCACAAACTCACCATGATGGTTTTCACGGACAGCGCCCTGATCCAACGCATCAGCTCCGATATCGCGATCCAGTTGCTGAGTTTGCACGCCCGCACGAATAACACCGACGATGCTTTACACGTCGGGGCGGCGCTGGTCGAGCACGCGCTGCGGACCGGCGGCGCGAATGCCACCATTTTGACCCAGATGTGGCCGGTGCTTACCCAAAATACTGAGATGCGTGGTCCAGCGCTGGAACTGCTGCGGCGGTTTATACGGAAGGTCCCACTAGACCAAGCGCCAACACTGATCGCGTATTTCGGTACTGAACTGGGGAACGATATCGCTCTGGCGCTGCACGCGACGTACATCATGCGGCTGGTATTAGGCGGCGGAGACCTGGTAGCTTTCGCGGACGAGGTACATACCGCGCTGGAACTGTTCCGCGACATCGCAACCACCTATCATTCCGACCGCGATCTGCCTCCCATGCACCGCCTGCGCCGCGATCTCGACACCATGACCGGGGGACTCACCTCTTCTCAACGTGAACAGGTGGCGGAGAATATCCTCAAAATTACCCAACTGGTCTACCAGACAGGCCAGGAAACGCTCCGCAAACGCGAACAGCAAGCGCTGGATGACCAACTGCTGCACGAACGTGCCGCCCCCCGCCGGGGCGTCGATCTGCTGCGCTTGACCGGCGGCCACTTTGCCGGACATAAAGCAGTCCCGCTCGAACTGGGCACCGAAGCCATGTCTCACATTTTCGGCAACCGCTCAGCGGCGATGTTCTTCCGCGAGACAGACGTGATCGCGCGGCTGCTGAACGGCCTGCACACGATCTTTTCCATCGATTCCCCGCTTCAGATCACGCCAGAAGGCTTATCGGGCGAATTGGACAGCCTGTGGAACAGCCTGAGGCTCCACGACCAACGCCAGATTCAGGACCATCTCGCGCAGGGCTGCCAGCAACTGGCCGAGGTAATCGTGCTAATCGCCAATGACGCCTCGGATCGCGTGCTGGCTGACAGCGGATTGGGACGCCAGTTGGAAAACGGCCAAAAACAGCCGCGCAAGGCGCTGGAAGCCTTGCGGTGGATTTACGGCTACTTTGCGCGCAAACATACCCGCTCGACGCGCACTTGAGGGTAAACGATGATCAATCGGTGGGTACGGATTGGGGTGGGATGTCTGGGCGTCATCCTGGGATTGGTGGGATGCAGCGATCCGGTCACAGTGGACGATTCGCCCACTGCGACCGTTCAAACGCCGCCCGCAACTCCGGCCACCGATGTTTTACAGACCAGCGGTACATCAACTTCCGGCGCACACCTGCACCTGACGCTGCCAGCGATCAGGCTGCCACACCGCGCATCACAGACACCTGTCCAGCTATTCCTGGTGATGGCCGATCCACACGGCACTTATTCCTACCTCCTGTATCCAGCCAACCGCCAGGGCGACACTACTGACAAATTTGACCTGGCCGACTATCCCATTGAGCTGAGCATCACCGGACAAACAGAAACAGTCGTCCTGTGGATTCTGGCGCTGCACAACACCCGGTATGAAGTCGCGGAGCAGTTCGGCATTGACGCACTGGCCGCCAGCCTGGGAATCGGCTTCCGTAACTGGCTGCGGGATGGCGATCCAGAAGACGATCCGCTGGCAGCGGTGGTCGCCGCGTCGGACGGCGCATTATTCGAGTGGTTCGCAGGGATCGAAGTTTTGGGCCAGCATCTATGCATGTTTGAGGCGAAAGGCTGGACTACGGCTCCAGCTTCGCTTCCCGACTCATTGCAGTCCGAGGACGGCGGGCTGAGCGCGGTATACACCTTGCAGCACATCCCGGCGGGCGAGATGACCCCAATCCCAAGCGCAACTCCAACCGAGCAATAACCGATGGCGCTGGATTTTACCCTGGCGGCTTTCGAAACGTTTTGCCAGCAGATCGCGCACATGCCGGTTTTCACGCTGATAGACTACCTCACGCGCACCACCGCGCCGCCTCTGCCCTTCGTCGTGCTGCGTTTTGACGTGGATTACCGCGAAGTCCACGCCGTACAGATGGCGCGCATCGCCGAACGGCACAACCTGCAAGGCTCGTTTTACTTCCGGCACCGTAATGGTAATTTCGACCTGAACGCCATACGAACTATCGCCGCACTGGACCACGAAGTCGGCTATCATTACGAAACGCTGGACACCTGCCGGGGAAATTTTGACGCCGCCGAAACGCTACTAATGGAACACATCGGCGCGCTGCGCGCCGCAGGGCTGACCATTCGCACGGTGGCCGCGCACGGCAGCACACCCACCGCGCCCAGCTACCAGTCCAACCTGGACCTGTTCAGGCGCAGACCGGAGTTATTTGAACGCGCGGGACTGGTGGGCGAAACCACCTTGAGCGTGGATTTTAGCCGGGTGGTGCGACTTTCGGAGGCAAACTGGCACTGGCAGCGCTATGCCCAGTACCAGCCGGGCGCGAAAGGCCGAAAAACGTCGCTGCGTGCCGCCGCGCAAGATTTACCGCATCTCGATACCGGGCTGTATGTCACCTTCCACCCGCAGCAGTGGTTCAAGCGCCCGCTTGAGATGCTCTATTACCGCTGGCGCAACCGGCTCGGCAGGACTTTCCCGCGCCTGTACCAGATCGTGCGATTCAGCCAACAACTCAAACTACAACGTGAGCACGGTCGGCGCGAACAACAGCAGTGATCCGGCGCATATCTGGCAGAAGAAACTGGCTGCCAACCCGTTACGGTGATTCACGTAGGAATACAGGAAATTCAGCAGCACCAGCGCCGTACCAAATACCACCCCGACGACCGGCGTTTCGCCTAACTTCAGGTTGGGGAAAAACATCAATATCGACCAGAGACTCGCCAGCAGCGCCACCACCGGAATCGGGTGGGCGCGCTGCATTGCGCCGCGAAAAAACAGCGTTTCGGCCAGCGGCATTACAAATACTACAGCCTGAAAAACCCAGGTGTCGAACAACTCGTTGTCCACGTTACCGGCGCTAAACAAGCGTTCCGACACGGTTTGGAGCGTATCGGCCCCCACCAGCATCAACGCGCCGCCGGTTAATACGCCCAGTCCAACGCCCCACAGCAGATCGCCGGGATCGGTGACGCGGAAGCGAATCCCGCTCCCGATCAAAAACGCCATGCCGCCCATCACCGCCAGCAGTGTCCACAGCACCACGTAACGCATATTGGCCTGCACGGGCGTCAATCCCACGCTGAGCGCCATCGCCATGATGTAGCCCAGCACCGGATCAAAATCCTGGCGCGAACTGCGCGGCGAGTCATCATGCGAATCGTCGTCCGGCCAGTCGTCGTCGGGATGCAGCAGGATTACCTGGGGAGGATGTCCGGCTCGCAGTTTTCGCCGGTCCAGCGGGATCATCGGGCGGCGCGGCGCGGCGGGTTCCTCGACCGGGCTTTCCGGTTCCTCAAACGTGGAGGTCACGACGGCAGTTCCTCTTGTATCGCGGCTAAAACCTGATCGACGTGTTCCGGGCGAATCCAGTAATGGGTCACAATACGAAAATCGCGCTGGCCCATTGACATCAGTTTGATGTTATGCGCCTTCAGTTTGTCGGCCAATTGGGGCGCAGTGATCCCGGCATCGTCGCGCAGCGAGAAAAACATGATGTTGGTCTGAACGCTCGTCAGGTCAATCTCAAACTGGGGCATAGCGGCGAGTCCTTCCGCCAGCCGACGAGCGTTGGCGTGATCGTCGGCCAGGCGGCGCGTCATGGTATTCAGCGCGATTAACCCGGCAGCCGCCAGCACCCCGACCTGCCGCATCCCGCCGCCGAGTATTTTGCGCACACGCCGCGCCTTTGTTATGAATTCCCTGGAACCAACCAGGATCGATCCGGCAGGCGCACATAACCCTTTGGACAGGCAAAATGTCACACTGTCGGCAGCGGCGGTAAGGTCGGCCACGTCGCAGTTGAGCGCGGTCGCCGCGTTGAAAATACGCGCGCCGTCAATATGCAGCGCCAGCCCGTGTTCCTGCGCGATCTCGCCCACCGAATCAATATAGTCCTTTGGGATCGGCACGCCGCTCATGGAACCGTGCGTATTTTCCAGCAGGATCAAGCGCGTTACCGGCATGTGGATATTATCAGGGCGAATGGCCTGACGAATCAGGTCAAGCGGCAGCGTCCCGTCCGGTTGAACCGGCACCGTATGGGGATGCACACCGCCGAGCACCGCGATTCCGCCCGCCTCGTATACAAACGTGTGGGCCTTGTCACCGAGGATCACTTCGTCACCGCGCCCGCAGTGCGCCAGCACCGCGACCAGGTTGCCCATTGTGCCGCTGGTAACGAATAACCCGGATTCCTTGCCAAATCGACGGGCGGCTTCGTCCTGCAAGCGATTGACGGTCGGATCATCGCCGAATACGTCATCGCCGACCGCTGCGTTCGCCATCGCCTGACGCATCTCCGGCGTGGGCCACGTCACCGTATCACTGCGCAGATCGATACAATCCACTGAGAGTCTCCCCTTATTGCGCGCGCTAAAAAGTCGCCCGACGTGCCGCACGCCGGGCGAGTGCAAAATCAAACAGCCGTATTTCTGGGCCGGTTAGTACCGCTTCACGATAGCGCGATACACGGTTGGCTGGCGAGCCTGGAGCGTCTGGTGTTCCTCGCGGCACTTGCGCACTTCGTCGAGGTCCACGCGCGCCACACAGTACCCCTCGCGTGGTTCGCCGCTTTCCGGGTCTTTTTCCTCGGCCAGCGATGCGTAAGTTTTCCCACGCGGGCCGACGATCATACTCTGGCCGCCAAAATTGAGCGTCACATCCTCGCCTACCCGGTTGGACGCCGCCACGTACAGCGCATTCTCATACGCGCGCGCCTGGACATACGTCCGCCATTCGTCCATCTGACCGGCTTCCCAGTTCGACAGCACACACAACAATTCCGCACCATCCAGCGCCAACGAACGCGCCACTTCGGGAAACGCCAAATCCCACCCCAGCAGCAAGCCGAGGGAACCGATCTCGGTTTCAATCACGGGCAGGCGGAACCCTTCGCGGAACGCCATACGTTCCTCGCCGCGCAGATGTACCTTATTGTAACTGCCGAGCATCTCGCCTTCGGGACCCACCAACACCGCCGAGTTGAACAGCACGCTCTCGACCTTTTCTTTGGTCGCCATGCCGAACGCGATGTAAACGCCAAATTCGGCGGCGCGCTGGGCCATCAGATTCACCGTCGGGCCGGGGATGCGCTGCGCCTGTTCGGTAAAACGCACGCCTAACTCGTACCCGCTGGTTGCCAGTTCTGGAAAAACGATCAGGTCAACTTTCTGTTGGGACGCGATCTTGGACACGAAGTCCGACATTTTCACCAGATTGTCTTCCGACTCGCCCAGAGTCGGTTTCATCTGAACAGTAGCTATCGTAATCTCACGCATAGGTTCTCCTCAATTCCTGGAAAAGTGCATCCCGAATTATAGCACAAGTTCGCCTGATGGCAGCAAATCAATCAACCAGCAGCACGGCAACACCGTTACTATTATGTTGTTACGCATCGCCGTTAGCTGCGCGCCGGTTCAATTCGTCCAACAACGCCAGAATACGCTGATTTTCCGGGATATCGCGCATGGAATTACCGTGATGCTGGTAATAGACCTGGCCCTGTTTGTCAATGACCACCAGGGCGGGCATCCGACCCAGTTTTAACCACCGGACTTGCTGGCCGTACAACTTTGCTACCCTATGATCAGGATCGGGCAGTCCGACAAAGGGGAATTCGTTGGCATCCCAGTAACGCCTGAAAGCGTCCGGCTTTTCCGGCCCAACAACCAGGATCGCGGCATCACGCGCCACAAATTGATCGTAATCCTGGCGCAACTGCGCCATGTGCACGCGGCAGTGCGGTCACGCAAATCCCCGGTTAAACACCAGGACCACATGCTGCTTGCCGCGAAAATCCGACAGTGACACGGCGCGACCCCGCATATCCGTCAGCGTGAAGTCAGGCGCATCCAGGGCGGTCAAATCATTCATCAGCAGTAATCACCTCTCCTTTTGATATACCACAACATCAGGTGGGCAGCTTATCCAGCACATTCTGCAACCCAACCGGCAG
>JAFGTJ010000356.1 GCA_016934195.1 Anaerolineae bacterium
CAAGAGTCCGCGACCGTCCCACCGGAGCCGGGGCCGGTTCCTGGCGAGCGTTACGTGATGGGCGTCGATTGGGCGCGCGCGGCGGATTTTACCTGTCTGGCGGTGATGGCGGCGGGATCGCGGCGGCTGGTGGTATTGGAGCGCTTCAACGAGATCGGGTGGGAGTTGCAGCGCGGGCGGCTGGCATCCCTGGCGGCGACGTGGAATCCGTCCGCGATCTGGGCCGAGGCCAACAGCATCGGCGGGCCGAATATCGAGGCGTTACAAGCCGAGGGCCTGCCCGTGATCCCGTTCACCACGACGGCCAGCACCAAAGGGCCGCTGATCGAGTCATTGGCGCTGGCATTGGAACGCGGCGAACTGGCGATTCTGCCGGACCCGGTGCTGCTGCGCGAGTTGGAGGCGTACACCATGACGCGGCGGGCCGACGGGCGCTACAGTTACGCCGCGCCGCCGGGGGAACACGACGATACCGTGATCGCGCTGGCGCTGGCGTGGCATGGGGTGATCAATGGGGGGACGGGGATTAGTTTCGTATAACACACCAGAGACTGGCACTTTTAGCCAGCACTGGAATAAGGAGATAGTTCCATGCCGTATACGAAGCGTTTTTCCCATACCGCCGCCGTTGTTATGGTGGCCTTGATCGCCGGTGTGGTGCTGGTCGGATTCGCGCCCGCCGCAACTCCGCCGCCCGCGTCCATGCTGACGATGACGCCATCGCCCACCGAACCGGAACCAGCAGATTCAGCAGGTCCGGTCAGCATCCGGTTTTTGGGCCGGTCCAGTTTTTTGATCGTCGCGCCGGACGGCCAGCGGTTTGTGACCGATCCGTTCTACCAACTGCCGATCCCGTTCCCGGAAGGCATCGAAGCCGACGTGGTGGTGATCAGCCATGCCCATATCGATCATTTCGCGTACTGGCTGGTAGAAGGTAATCCGGTGGTGGTGATGGGGGAGGAATCCTGGCAGTTTGGTTTGACCACGATCACCGGCTACCCGTCCCGGCACGGTGAATACGGGGATGGGCAGACCGGGGATAACACGATTTTTGTGTTCCAGATCGGGGATGTGAAGCTGGTTCATTTGGGGGATTTTGGCGAGATCGAAGACGACGCCGTGTATGACGCCATTCGTGACGCCGATGTCGTCTTCGTACCGATTAGCGAGATCGCCGGGATTCCCCAACACACGATTATGCCGTTCATGGAAGAAATCAACGCGGGGACGGTCGTCCCGATGCACTGGTTCTACCCAGGGGAAGGGGCAACCGGGGGCACGCTGCGATCCTTCAGAAGCCGGGCGGCAGATAAAACAGACGTGATCGACATGGACGAACTGCTGGTTGAGCCGGGAATGCCGTATCAGGTGGTGGTGCTCCCGGAGTGGTCGCCGGAGAATTAGACGGCTGTTATGCACTGTTTACCCCTATCCCCCGGCCCCTTTCCCCGTAAACGGAGAAAGGGGAGCGGCTCAAGTCCCTCTCCGTTTACGGGGAGGGATTTAGGGAGGGGTAAACTTACAGGAAAGATGTCTGCAAATAGCCGCTAACGTTCATAACACGCTCCAGGCATTCGCGCGCCAGCAGCGCCCGTCTGCACGCTTCCCGTTGAGAACAATCAGGAGGATGGTGGAATGCGAGGAATACAGGCAGCTCGATCAGGAGTTGTTGAGCGGGCGCTGCGGCGCTTTGGTTATGTGAAATGGCGTCCGGCCAGCGTGATTCACCGGATCGAAAACGGTGTATTAGGCGATCCGCTGGGTGAGATCGCGCCGGAGATCGGGCAGGCGGGCCATTATGCGGGCGTCTATATGCGGAGTCCCTGGGTCTACGTGGCGGTGAACCGTATCGCGGAGGCGGCGGCGCTGGTGCCATTCCGCGTGTACGGGACTCCGCACGCGACCGCGCCTGCTGGCGCAGGCGTACCCGCGCCTGGAGATACCGGCCCGGTCGAACTGCCCGATCACCCGTTCCTGGCGCTGCTGCAACGGCCCAATCCGCTGCTGAGCCGCTTCGAGCTGATCGAACACACCGTCGGGAATCTCGAAATTCACGGCAACGCTTATTGGTTCCTGGCCGGGGAACCGGGTGGACTGCCCCAGGAACTCTGGCCGCTGCGTCCCGACCGGGTGACGGTCGTGCCCGATCCGCAGGCGGGCGTGCGCGGCTACGTCTACGAAGTAGACGGGCGGCGGATTCCGCTGGATTCGGCGGAAGTGATCCACTTCCGGCGCTGGCACCCGGCCAACGACTACTACGGTCTGAGCGCCCTGGAAGCGGCGCGGCTGGCAGTCGAATCCGACCGGGCCATGAGCGACTGGAATCACCGCTATTTCGGCGAAGGGCTGGCGGTCCCGGCGGGCATCGTGGCGATCCGCGACCGGGTGAACGACGCCGATTTCGACCGGCTCAAGCGCGAGTGGCGGGCGGCTTACGGCGGGCGCGAACGCAAAACGGCCTTTCTGCGCGGCGCGGCGGTCGAATGGCACAACGTCGGGCTGAGCCAGCAGGACATGGATTTTCTCAATGCGCGGCGCTTCAACCGCGAGGAGATTTTCCAGATTTTCGGCATCCCGGTCGGCATATTCAGCGAAAACGCGACCGAAGCGAACGCGCTGGTCGGGGAGCGGGTGTTCATCGAGCGGACGTTATGGCCCAAACTGGTGCGCATCGCGGAGAAGATCACGACCGACCTGCTGCCGTTCTACGCCGGGAATCTCGTCGGGCGCTTCGACGACATTCGCCCGCAGGACCGTTCGCAGCAGATCGAGGAACTGCGCGCCGCGCACGGCTACCTGAGCGTGAACGAGATTCGGGCGCGGTATTTCCAGTTGGGGCCGGTGGAGGACACCGCGCTATCTGACCCTCATCCCCCGGCCCCTTCTCCC
>JAFGTJ010000357.1 GCA_016934195.1 Anaerolineae bacterium
CCATTTCATCCCCGGCCCGCTCGATCAGCGGCAGGTGCGTTTCCAGTTGATCGGGCTGCTGGTACAGCAGGTACGTGCGCACCTTGAGATTGGTCAGCGGACGGCGCAGCTCGTGCGAGGCGTTGGTGATAAAGCTGTCTTTCTGATCTTGCAGCGCTTTTTGCTCGCTTATATCGCGGAACACCTCCGCACCGCCGAGACGTTCCCCTTGCGGGTTACAGATGGGCACACTGGTCAGGGCCGCGTCAAAGCATGTGCCATCCTTGCGCTTCATCTTGAGTTCATAGGACCAGGGAATATTGACCAAATCCGGCGAAGCGCGGTGCTGTTCGTAACGCTGGCGCGCGCGCTGAAGGTCCTCCTCAGAGTCGACCATCTCACGCTGGAAGTCCGCTGACTGACCGATCATCTCCTCGGCGGTATACCCAAGCAGGCGCGTAAAGGCCGCGTTCACGTATTTAACCCGGTGATTTTCGTGGTAAACCAACCCGTCGCTCATCGCGTCCAGAATCGCGGCCAACTGCGCCCGCTCGTGATCCAGTTCGACGGTGCGCTCCCTGACGCGCTGGTCCAACTGTCCGGTCAGCGCTTGCAGTTCGTGGGTCATGGTTTCCAATTCCTGGGTGCGGGCCGCGACCACCCGTTTGAGTTCCCGCTGGCGCGTCATGTAAAAAACCGCGCCGCTGGCGATCAGAGACAGCCCCAACAATCCGCCAAGCGCGACCGACTGAAGGCGGAAAACGCCCAGGCTGGCATTGATCTCGGTATCCGGGGCGGACATCGCAACCGTGATCCGCTGGCCGAACAGGTAAGCCGTATTCCACGCCACCAATTTACGGACCACCTTGCCGCCCACCGTCAGCGTATAGTGATATTCGCCCCGCCCGGCCTCCTGCTCTAATGTGGTGCGCAGCAGCCGTTGCAGATCGGGATAACCGGCGCTGATGTCGTCCAGGCCGCGCCCGATCTCGGATGGCTCGTGATCGTAGATCACCACCCCATCACTGTTGTGAACCCAGGCCGCTCCATACGTGCCGGAACGCAGCGGCGCGATATACCGCTCGATCACCGGGCGGTAGTCCAACACCACCACCAGGACTCCGGCGAACGAACGCGGGAACAGTTCATAGGTGGGAAAAACAAGGCCGTACAACTGGGCTTCGGGCGTGGCGACAAACGGCGTGGTGATATACGTGTCGATTTGTTCCACCGTATCCCAATATTCTACCGCCCAGTCGTCCGCCAGGGCACGGGCGGCATCGCCCAACGGGGTCGGCTGCACATACCCCAGTTCATAAACGCCCGGTTCCGTATAGTAACTGACAACCAGTCGTTCGTGGTTCACATCGTTGGAGATCGTGTTGAGGATCTGTTCAAACAGCGGACGTGAAACCATATCTTCCAAATAGCCGCCAATAGCATATTGGGACACCAGCGTGAACGTATGCGCAATATTCTCGTGGTGTGCTTCCAGGTTCGAGACAGCGGTCAGCACCTGGCGGGCCTGTTCATCATTGAAGCCGCGCTCATGCTCGGCAACAACCTGCTGGTCGAGCGTATACGCCAACCCCGCATAAAACCCAATGATGACGACAGCGATCAGGAGATAAACTTGGAACGGCTTCAACGATCAACTTTCCCTTGACAACTATCGAACCCGTATATAATACAACAATTATATCTTAATTCTATGGGAAACGATAGGGCTTTTCAACCAAATTTTCATGAATTTTAAATGCCGGTGCCTGCCCAGCCACCGGCATTGAGGGGAACTTGAGTGGTCAGACCTGTTTTTCAAACCGGTAGCCAACGCCCAATTCGTTAATAATGTAGGCTGGATTCCGGGGGTCCGGCTCCAACTTGCGGCGCAGGTGCCAGATGTATACGCGCAGGTAATCAATATCATCAATATATTCAAAACCCCACACCTGTTCCAACAGTTCGCGGTACGCCACGATGCGCGGCGCGGCTTCGACCATAATCGCCAGCAGGTTGAACTCGGTCGGCGTCAGGCGGACCTGTTCGCCCCTGATAGTGACCCGGTGCTCATCCAGGTTCAACGACAGGTAATCGTCGGTATACACCACCTGGGAAACATGCAGCGTCGGATCGCTGGCGGCGCGGCGCAGATTGGACCGGACGCGCGCCATCAATACGTTGATCTCGAACGGCTTGGGGATATAATCATCGGCCCCCAGGTCCAGCCCCTTGACGATTTCTTCGGGATCATCGTGGGCCGTGATCATCAGGATCGGGATATTGCTCACTTCGCGGATACGCTGGCACACGGTCCAGCCGTCCATCGTTGGCATTCCCACGTCCAGGATAATCAGGTCGGGGCGATTCTGGTACATTTCGCGCAGCCCGGCCTGCCCGTCATGCGCCTTCATGACATTGTAACCATTGCTGGTCAGCGCGTTTTCGATCAGTGTCACCAGGGCCTGGTCATCGTCAATTACCAGTACGGTTGTCGTGTTTGTCATACATCACCCCCCTCTCATTAAAGCGAACTGCCGCCCCGCGTAAGCACCAGCGCTCCCGCGCCCACCAGGGCCACGTCATCGCCCAGGCCCGCCGGGACAATCGGTACGTCCGCATAATAGGCCGGGTCCAGTGTGTACCGTTTGACCGCTTCGCGCATCGGCTCGAACAGCAGGTCGCCGGTCTTGCTGACGCCGCCGCCGACTACCACGATCTGCGGGTTGAACAGGTGCATCATATTCACAATACCCAATCCGACCAGGAACCCCGCGTGCCGGATCAGTTCAATGGCGAGCGGATCGCCCTCGGCGGCGGCCTGCCCGACGATCTGGGCCGTCACCTGCTCTAAGTCACCGTCCACCAACTCCCGGATGCGCGATTCGGCCCCGGCTTGCAGGCGAGCGACCGCTTTTTCCGCGATAGCGGGTCCGGCGGCTTCTTCTTCCAGGTCGCTCACGCGGCCATCGTTCACCACCAGGATCGTGTGGCCCGCTTCCGCGCCCAACCCTTCCGAACCCAGGACCAGGTGCCCGTCATCAATGATACCGCTGCCGATCCCGGTGCTGACGGTCAGGTATACCACGTAGCGGTAGCCCTGCGCCGCGCCGCGTGTGGCTTCGGCCAACGCCGCGACATTGGCGTCATTACCCAGGTAGGTCGTGCAGTCGAACCGTTCCTGAATGCGTTTGCGCATCGGGATTCGTTCCCACCCCGGCAAATTGGGCGGCGCGGTGATCGTGCCGCGATGCGGGTTAATCGGGCCGGGAGCCGATACCCCGATGCCCATCACCGATTCACAGTTATCGGGGGCCACCTGCGCGATCACGCCCAGCAGGCGTTCGATGCCGCGTTCGGGACCTAACTCGGCGTGGGTCAGGTCAGCTACCCGTTTAAGCATGTTCAATTCAGTATCAAACAGAGCGGCCCGCATCTGGGTCCCGCCCAGGTCCACACCAATGATAAACTCACTCATGTACAATCCCACCTTACACTGTCGGTAGCGCTAACACGTCCTTAGTGTAACACATCGCGGGTCAAAATCTCTAGAGGTTGCGGGTTGTCTTAATGGGTTTCCTGTAGGTTGTCCGGGTGTGTATCGAAGTCGATTGATGGTTGCCTGGCCGAGTACCGAATCGCACGCGCATTCTTTCAGTTAATTATCAGGATAGCGGGTTAAGGTTTTCAGAGGATTGTAACGATTCAAAGTCCACAGCTAACTCATCTTCGTCAAATGTAAAGTCAACTCTCAAAGACTCATCGGATTGGGGATACAAATCCACGGTTAAACCCGGTGTGTTTTCACCCCAATCTGTCACATATTTACGAGCCTTAAACATTATACTGATTAACGGCAGATGACGAATCAACTCTTTGAATTGATCCTGGAAAAAGAGAAAGGTCAGGCCCAGGATCACACCAATGATCCCACTAATTTCGATACTGGTAACCCTACCACAAAAAACAGCCAAAATCACAAATAAAATCAGAACAAATCCGATTTCACCAACAATCTCGGCGACATTGTCATCAACTTGCTTGACCTTTCTTTCCATGAGAATAACAAAACGTTCCGCATCAGCATAGTGTTCTGCGCAATAATATACTGATACTGATTGCCCCAATCCTGCCAGATTGACGTTCAAGCTTTTTACGCCATCGGTTCGTTTACAGACCAGGCACTTTTGGGGAAAGACCGGTTTTACCCGGTTCTTTCCCCACCATGTTGATATCGTCTTCATGATGCTTCAGGAGAAGCTTTGACAACAGATGCTTCAGGTTGAAGGGCAAGGAAGTCGTCAGCAAACTGATCATCATTGAAGGTCAATTTGAGAATAATGTAACCGTCGGTTGTCTCTTCAGTTGTCAGTCCAAGCAAACCCGGAATCAGTGGCATCCACCAACCATCTTCAGCCGCGTTGTAGGTAAGACCACACTTCTTAATGATGGACAATATCTGACCCTGAATAACAGAACTAGCACCCTGACGAAACCCAAATCCGCCGATGACAAGCATGATAAAAACCGTCCAGATGGGATCTAGACCGAACCACTCCGTACCTGCGAGGTACCCCATATACGCGCCAACTCCGGCAGAAAACAACTGAATGAACAAGAACCAAATCCGCGTTCGCGTACTGGTGAGTCTCTCGCGATAATCTTTGACTTTAGGAAGAAACTCCTCATTATAGGGCACCCTCAGTATGACTGATTTACTCTTCAACTCGAATGTCCCCGCCACTGCATCGCCCGACATGATGCATCGATCGGGGAATGCAGGCTCAATCGTTTCGCTACGTTTAAATAGCCACTTAGTGGTTACGGTTTTCATAAAAAAGCATCCTCGTTAGTGCGGTAAACTCAAGTGTTCCAATTATACTCAATGCACTCATATTGGGTAACGGTTGCGTGTCATAGGTTGTGTATCGAAGTCGGTTGAAATTCAGATGGCGGTTGATGGCTGCCTGGCCGAGTACCGAATCAATGCGCATTCTTCTCTCAAAATGGCGCGCAAACTCAGCGTTTGACAGGTACAAAAAAATCGTTCCGCAAATTTCAACCGAAAAAGATACCCTACCGGTTGTCCTGCCTATAGTGCCCTGTTAGAATACACGCCAAACACTCGCCCTATTCATTAAGCACAA
>JAFGTJ010000358.1 GCA_016934195.1 Anaerolineae bacterium
CCCCCTCTCCATAGTTTGGCCGAGCGCCAGCGAGGGTAAACGTCTCGGATGGAGGTGTGCGCTCCGCGCACGCGGGATTGAGGGGGTAAGGCCGTTTTTCAACCGAATTCGATACAGTACCTTCGGGCGCGCAAGCGCTGCGCAAGCGCTTATTTACGTGCGCTAGAAATCAAAATCCGGCGGGGGTAGTGGTTCAGCCGCCGCCGTCACCGGGGCCGGACGTATGGCCGCTGCCGCCAGCAGTGCCGCGCCGCCGAACAGGAAAATCCAGCCGTATTTGAGATCGATCAATTCCTCGTTGACGATATCCAGGAAATCGTAGACCAGGGTCAGCCAGATCAAAATGGTTGGAATCCACAGCAGCCACCGGTGATGTCGCAAAAAGAGCAGCGGCAGCGCGATCACGGCTAGGATCACGATGACGACGCCGTCGCCCTCGCCGTCTTTCCAGTAGTCGCTTTCGATCCAGAACACTTTAAAAACCGGGGAAAACACACCAATCACCAGCAGCACAACGGCGATCAATCCTAATGTGACACGCGAGCCTACATTCATGCGATTTTCCTTATGAAAATCTAAATGATGGTCGGATTTTATGCCGATTGTTCGGCGGTGGTTTCCTGCCGGACGCCCGCCATCAACAGGCCAAGCTGTTCTATACTGGCGTTGGCCCGGTCCACCACGCCCATGATCTCGCCCTCGTAGATCACGGCGATCCGGTCCGAAAGCGCCATGATCTCGTCCAGGTCCTCGGAAATAAGCAGAGTCGCGGTCCCTTTGGCGCGCTGATCGAGCAGCCGTTGGTGAATGTATTCCGTTGCCCCGATGTCCACGCCGCGCGTGGGCTGGGCCGCGATTAAGACGCGCGGTGCGCGCGCCAGTTCGCGCGCCAGCACCAGCTTTTGGATGTTGCCTCCCGACAGGCTCTTGATCGGCGTCTCCTGGCTGGGAGTGCGAATGTTGAAATTCTGGATCAGTTCCGCGCAGCGTTGGGCGATAGCGCCGGGACGCAGGAAAATATTGCGCGAATAGACCGGCAGGCCGTGATCCTGCAAAATCAGGTTTTCGGCGACCGTGAAATCCTTGATCACGCCGTCAACCATGCGCTCTTCAGGAATATAGGACATGCCCATCGTGTTGAGTATCGAGGCGGGTTGGCCGGTCACGTCCCGGCCCTCGATGTTGATGGTGCCGCCCGTCATGGGACGCAATCCGAAGATGACTTCGGCCAGTTCGCGCTGTCCGTTACCGGAAACGCCTGCTAACCCCAGGATTTCCCCGGCGCGCACGTCCAAACTGACGCCGCGCAGGGCTTCGGTGCCCTGATCGCTGGCGGCGCGCGCGTCCGTGACCTGAAGGCGCGGCGGGCCAACTTCAACCGGCGGGCGGTCGTATTGCAGCAGCACCTCGCGCCCGACCATCATACGCGCCAGACTTTGCTTGGTGGCTTCACGAGTCGGCACGGTCCCGACGTGCTTGCCGTCGCGCAGCACCGATATCCGGTGGCTGATTGCCAGGACTTCGTGCAGCTTGTGCGAAATAAAAATCAGCGCGTGACCGTCATCGACCATCTGGTTAAACGTGACAAACAGGTCGTCCACTTCCTGGGGCGTGAGGACGGCGGTCGGTTCGTCCAGGATCAGCAGGGCCGCGCCGCGATAGAGCGCCTTGATAATTTCCACGCGCTGGCGCTCACCAACGGCCAACTGCCACACCGGGGCCGAGGGATCGATGTGCAGGCCATACGTTTTTGCCAGATCATTGATCCGGTTGGTCACAACGTCGAGGTCCAGCAGCAGCCCGCGCGAAGATTTCAGGCCCAATGCGACGTTTTCCGCCACCGTCAGCGACGGCACCAACATAAAATGCTGGTGGATCATGCCAATGCCCAACGCAATCGCATCAGCCGGGGATTTGATGAACACGCGCTCACCGTTGAGGAAAATGTCGCCCTCGTTCTGCTGGTAAAGCCCGTAGAGAATCTTCATCAACGTGCTTTTACCCGCGCCGTTTTCACCGAGCAGGGCATGAACTTCGCCCGCGCGCACATCAAAATTTATGTGATCGGCGGCCAGCACGCCGGGGAAGCGCTTGACGATCCCGCGCATCTCCATGTGTTCGATCCGCGCCTGTCCGGTCGGTAGTAATTTTGCGTTGGGCATCAATTTATCCATCCCCAAAAACAGGTAGGGGCAATTAGTGAAACGGCAATTGCCCCTACCGGAAATGACGTAATGCGGTTTATTCGGTTTCGTTGACGATCAGCACACCGTCTGCGTCCACCTCGAACGAGATGTCGCCGTCGATGATGGCCTGCATGACTTCTTCGCCCGCCGCCATAACGTCCTCGTCCAGTTCGTAGTCTTCGTTGAACTCGATCAGCAAGCCGCCGTTTTCCAGCGTCAGCGCGTAGGCTTCGCCTTCAATTTCACCGGCCAGCACGTCCTCAATAATCGGGTTCAGCGCGACGGTCCAGTCATAGACCTGGCTGGCGACCACGATTTCCGGGGCGAGCGAGGTCTGGTTGGCCTGCGTGCCGAACCACAGCGCGCCGACTTCCTTCGCCTTGTTCACCGCGCCGGGGACCATCTGGGCCGTACCGGTCAGGATATCGGCGTCTTCGTCCAGCATGGCCTGGGCCGCTTCAGCCGCCAGCGCCAGATCGCTGAAGGACTGGATATACCGAACCAGGACATTGATTTCTTCATCTTCCCACATCACACCCGCCGAGAAACCGTCCACGTACAGCTTGGCGTCGCCGGTTTCAATCGGGCCAACCACGCCCATCACGCCGCTTTCGGTCAGCATCGCGGCCATCACGCCCATCACGAACCCGCCTTCTTCCGAGCGCGCTTCATAAGCATAAATGTTGGTGATGCCTTCTTCGGCAAACGTATCGACGGTGGTGCCCCACGCGAACGCGGTATCGGGGAAGTCGGGCGCGATCTCGGCCACTGACGACCCATACTGCGACCCGTGCGCGATCACCAGGTCAAAGCCTTCGCTGGCGTAGTCACGCAGCGCGGTCGCGGCGTCTTCCACCACGAACATGTTTTCAGAATACACGAACTCAAACGCATCTTCACCGAGTTCTTCCTGAATCGCCGCCAGCGCGTCGTACATGCTCTGGCTGAAGGCCAGATCGGTAATGGTGCTGGGCATCACGACCGCCACGCGCAGCGGATCGTCCTGCGCCTGCGCGCCCGACAGCGCCGGAACTGCCGCCGCGATTACCAACACTACGGTGAGCAAAACAGACCACTTCTTCATTGCTGCCTATCTCCTCTAAACTGACTGTTCGTTAAATACCCCGTTCCAAACCGCTAGTGGGCCGGAACGAGTTAAGTCTATCATTGTTGATTATAGGATCAACGGCCCACTTGGTCACAATCGCCAACCTTGTGTGACCAACTGCGCATTACTCGCCGCGATCAAACGGCTTGGTGAGTGCCGCCGGTTGGTCGATCCGTTGGGATGCAAACACCAGCGCGATGATCGTCAGGACATAGGGCGTCATCGACAGGTATTCGTCGGGAATGTCGATTCCGACCGTGCCCGCCTTCAGTTGCAGCGCCGTCACCAGGCTGAACAGCAGCGCCCCAAACAGCACCCCGCGCGCCCGCCACGCCCCAAAATACACCAGCGCCACCGCGATGAACCCCTGCCCGGCAGTCATGTTTTGCTGGAACACGTTATGCTGCGCAATCGACAGCGTGGCTCCGGCCAGCGCCGCCAGCACACCGCCCAGCGTCACGGTGAAGTAGCGCACGCGCGTCACGCTGATGCCCATCGCGTCCGCCGCTTCCGGGTTCTGACCGACGGCGCGAATATTGAGGCCCAATGTGGTTTTGTTTAGCACGAACCACGTCACCGGCACCAGCGCGAAAGCCATATACACCAGCAGCGTATGCTGGAACAGGACTTCGCCCAGGACCGGCAGGTCGGTCAGGAAGTTGGGGAAACCCACTTTGGGGAAGCCGTTGATGATCGCCACCTGATCAAAGGTTTTCTGGAACAGCAGGTCGCTCATGCCCAGACCAAACAGGTAAATGCCGATGCCGCTGATGCCCTGTTCGGCTTTCAGCGTCACGTTGATGAATGCCGTCGCCAGCCCCATCAACAGCCCGACCAGGATCGCCACCAATACGCCCATTGCCAGCGCGGTCGCGTCCCAGGTTTGCGATCCTTGCGGCGTAAATTCGCTCACCGCCCAGAAGGAACAGAACGCCCCCATCAGCATGACGCCATCGACGCCCAGATTGAGTACGCCGCTGCGCTGCCCGAATGTCTCACCCAGGGAAGCAAAGAGGTATGGCGTGGCAATGCGGATACCGGAAGCTACCACACTGGCGGTTAAGAGGTCTTCGATCATGTGATTCCTTCCGTTTCTGGCTGCGCTTCCGATCCCGCGCCGTCCACCGAGACGCGCCGCTGTGTCCGGCGGCGGGTCCAGATATCGCTGCCGACCACGAACACGATCACCAGCCCGATTAACACGGTAATGAGCGCCGATGGCACCTGGACTACACGTTGCAGCTTGTTCCCGCCCACCAACAGCGCACCGAACAGCACCGCCGCCGGGATGGTGCCCAATGGGTGCAGTTTGCCGAACAGCGCGGCCACAATCCCGTTAAACCCGGCGTTGCCGGTGAACGCAATCGCGCCGCCCTCGGCGTTCATGCGGTGGCGCACGCCCAATACCTGGATTCCCCCGGCCAGCCCTGCAAATCCGCCGCTGAGAACCAGCGACAGCACCACGTAATGTTTGACCTGAATCCCGGCGTAGCGTGAGGCGCGAGGGTTCTTGCCGACGGCGCGAATCCGGTAGCCGATGGTGGTGCGCCACAGGAAAATATAAACCAGCACCGCCAGGATAATGGCGATGATGATCCCGTTATGCAGCAGGGTCGTGGCCCATAATTTATCGCTCGGCAGGCCGAAAAATTTGTAGATATCGTCCAGCCTTTCACCGATACGCGGCAGGTCGAATTCGCGGGGCAGGCGGTCGGTTTCGGGGATGGGGGAGGCGCTGTTTTTCTGCTTCTCGCTGATCAACACGCTGCGTACCAAGTAGCCCATCCACAGGGACGCAATCTGGTTGAGCATGATTGTGCTCAGAATTTCGTTGACATTGAAATACGCCTTGAGCACCCCGGCCAGACCGCCCCAGATCGCCCCGGCGAGAAAACTCCCGATCAGGCAGGCCGGGATCATCACATCCGGGCTGGCGTCGCGAAATTCCAGGCCAAGCCAGGTTGCCGCCAGCCCGCCGACGATCATCTGTCCTTCGCCGCCGATATTGATTACCCCGCCCCGGAAGCTGATACAGATGCCGATGCCAACCAGCAGCAGCGGTGTAGCCTTGATCAGCGTATCGGCTACCGCGTTTTTCGTGCCGAACGCGCCTTCGTACAGGCCGTCCCGATAGGCTTCTATCGGGTCTGCGTTCATCAGGATCAGCATAAACGCACCGAGCACCAGCGCCGCGATCACGGCGACCAGGGGCAGCAGCGTTACGAATACGCGCTCCAGGCGGGGGTTCCGCAAAAGTTGGTTAAGCTGCATAGGGGAACCTCAGTGAAAACATGTAGAGCAATAAGTACGCCAAATACACTGAACCACACAAAATTTGCGTCCAGCTTAGCATATCTTGCTGCGGGTAGCAACGATAGTACCGCAGGTGATCGGGGCAGACACAGAACGGAAATGTGCAAATCACCCAAACGCGGCGGGTGATTTGCACTGTTTGCGGTCGTTCTCTGAGGAGGAGAATTTATTATAAGTGGGCCAGCACGCGATCCGCGAACGCGCTCGTGCTGAGAGGTTCGGTATTGGGATCGGCAATATCCGCCGTGCGCGCGCCGCTGGCGAGTGCGGCTTCGACCGCCGCTTCAACTGCCTGGGCGTCGTCGTCCAATCCCAGGCTGTGACGCAGCAGCATGGCAGCGCTGAGGATCGTGGCGACCGGGTTGGCGATTCCCTGCCCGGCGATATCGGGCGCGGAACCGTGAATCGGCTCGTAGACGCCGAACGATCCCACGCCAAGCGAAGCCGAGGGCAGCATCCCCAGCGATCCGGCCAAAACCGAGGTTTCGTCGCTCAGAATGTCGCCGAACATATTCCCGGCCAGCACCACGTCAAACGACGCGGGACGGCGCAGCAGGTGCATGGCGCAAGCATCCACCAGGACGTGCTCAAGTTCAATGTCGGGATAGTCCGCCGCTACCTCGGTAACGGCTCGCCGCCATAAGCGCATCGAGGCTAACACGTTGGCCTTATCGACCGAGGCAACCTTGCCGCGCCGCTGGCGGGCGGCTTCAAACGCGACACGCGCGGCGCGCTGTACCTGCTCGACGGTGTAGAGCATGGTATCGTGGGCGCTGTCGCCGTCGCCTTGTTCCTGGCGCGGACCGAAGTAAATGCCGCTGGTGAGTTCGCGCACAAAGAGAATATCGACGTTTTCCAGCAGGTCGGCGCGCAGCGGCGCGTAGTGGGCCAGCGCGGGATAGGCTTTGACCGGGCGCAGGTTGGCGAACAGGTCGAAATGGTGGCGCAGTTTAAGCAAGCCCTGCTCCGGGCGGACCGGGGCAGTTGGATCGGACCACTGCGGGCCACCGACCGCGCCAAGCAGCACCGCGTCAGCCGATTTACAAACCGCGAGGGTTTCATCCGGCAGCGGATTCCCGGTGGCATCGATGGCGCAGCCGCCGATTAACGCCGATTCATAGGTAAACTCGTGCCCGCCGCGCGCTGCGACTGCGTCCAGTACGCGCACGGCTTGTTCGGTCACTTCCGGGCCAATGCCGTCGCCGGGTAGGGTGACGATCTTCGCTTTCATGAATAACTCCCGTTGAGTAGAGAAAAAAACACACCACAGAGCACACAGAGGGCACAGAGGATAGACTGTAGAGAGATTCTCATTACTTCTTTTCTCTGTGTTCCCTGTGCTCTCTGTGGTTGATAACCTAAACGGTCAGAGTCAGGCCGTATTCCACACTGTCAGCCAGGGCGCGCCAACTGGCCTCGATGATATTGGCACTCGCGCCGACCGTGCTCCACCGCTTGGACCCGTTGCGGGTGTCGATCAGCACGCGAGTCGTCGCCGCCGTGCCGTTTTCGCCGTCCAGAATACGGACCTTGTAGTCGGCCAACTGGAACGCGGCCAACTGCGGGTAAACGGGCATCAACGCCTTGCGCAGCGCACGGTCCAGCGCATCGACCGGGCCATTGCCTTCCGCGACGGTGTGCAGTTCTTCGCCGTCCACCCGCACCTTGACGGTCGCTTCGGCGAAAATGCCGCGCCCCTTGCGATGCTCTACAACCGCCATGAAATCGACCAGTTCAAACGGCGGTTTATAATCCGGCTGGCGGCGGCGCATCAGCATCGTGACGGAGGCTTCCGCGCCTTCAAAGACAAAACCCTGGCTTTCCAGTTTTTTGATTTCGTCCACGACAGCGGCAGCATCGGCGGTCGAAAGGTCCAGGCCGTATTCCTCGGCCTTGCTCAGCATATTGCCGCGCCCGCTCAGGTCCGATACCAATACACGCGGCGCGTTGCCGACCAGCGCGGGATCGATGTGCTGGTAGCTGTCGATATTGCGCCGGATGGCGGCAACGTGCATCCCGCCCTTGTGCGCGAACGCGCTTTTGCCCACATATGCCGCCCCGTTATAAGGGGTCATGTTGGCGATCTCGGATACGGCCCGCGAAACGCGCGTGAGGTTGGCAATGCCCCCTTCCGGCAGGCATTGATAGCCGAGTTTTAATTCCAGGTCGGGCAGCACCGAGCACAGATTCGCGTTACCGCAGCGCTCACCGTAACCGTTGATCGTGCCCTGGACGTGGACCGCGCCCTGCCGCACCGAGGCGAGCGTATTGGCAACCGCCAGTTCGCCGTCATTGTGGGTATGGATGCCGAGCTTGACGCCGGGGAAACGTTCCATGACAATGCGCGTCAGCTCTTCGACTTCCCAGGGCAGCGATCCGCCGTTGGTGTCGCATAGAACCAGCGTTTCCGCGCCGCCGTCCAGCGCCGCCTGGAGCGTTTGCAGGGCGTAGTCGGCGTCCAGCTTGTAGCCGTCGAAAAAGTGCTCGGCGTCGTAGACCACTTCGCGCCCGTGCGCCTTGAGATAGGCCAGGCTCTCACGGATCAAACGCAAATTTTCTTCCGGCGTGGTGCGTAGCACTTCCAGGACGTGCAGCATCGACGTTTTGCCAACAACCGTCACGACCGGGGTTTCGGCTTCCAGCAGCGCCAGGATGTTCGTATCTTCCGCGGGATCGCTGTCCACGCGGCACGTCATACCGAACGCGGCAATTTTGGCGTGCTTGAGGTCCATTGATCGCACGCGCTGAAAATACGCGGCGTCCTTTGGATTGGAACCGGGCCAACCGCCTTCGATGTAATCCACGCCCAGGTCATCCAGCAGGCGCGTGACCTTGAGCTTATCATCGACCGAAAGGGAGACGTTCTCGCCTTGCGTGCCGTCGCGGAGAGTGGTGTCGTACACTTCAACTGTCGGGTTCATCTGCTCTGTTCTCCTTGTTGTAGTCTATCGCGGTATGATGATGAATGACGTTGGTCTGGCAATGAAACAGCAGGGCAGATGAACGCCGCCGTAGGATGCGCACACCTGCCCCGTGCGGA
>JAFGTJ010000359.1 GCA_016934195.1 Anaerolineae bacterium
ATGCTGATCGTACACGCCCAAAATCTCGTCCCAACGCGGCCCGCCGCCGCTGCCGGTCTTGTGTGCGGCGTGGACGCGGTAGCAGGCGACGGTTTCCGGCGTGATGGCGGTCCGGATCAGCGGCGCGCAGCGGTTGAAAAACGCCCAGTCGAACGCATAGCGGCGGTGTTCGTCCAGCGGCCCGGCCTGCTGAAATAGTTCTGAGCGCCACAGGCAGGCAGGCTGATCGAATGCCTGAGTACGGGAGAGGGTGTCAGGCTCAAACGCGCCGGGTAATGGGTGCAGACGGGTCGGCGCGTGCGGTTCGCCATCCCGAAAACGGATGCTGGCTCCGGCGACAAAATTCACGTCCTGAGCAGCAGCGGATTCCATCACATGCCGCAGCGCGGACGGCGCGTAACAGTCGTCGCTGTTCAGCCAACCGAGCCATTCCCCGGTCGCCCGCGCGAATCCCTGGTTGATGGCGTGACTCTGGCCCCGATCCGGCGCGCTGACCCAATACGCCAGCCAGGGCGCATAGCGTTCGATGATCGCCGCGCTGCCGTCCGTGCTGCCGCCGTCTATCACGATGTATTCCAGGTTGGGGTAGCTTTGCAGCAGTACCGACCGGATCGTCTCTTCGAGAAATTGCGCCTGGTTGTACGATGGCGTGACGATGGTAATACGCGGCCAGGGCGATCCGTTGGGCCGGGTGTCCGGTCGCGGCGACGGTCCAACCGTCCAGGGCCAGCCGGATCGGTCGGGTGGTGGGGCGGGCAGGTCGGCGAGCGTCGGAGCAGTCATCGGCAGCTACCGGATCACATCCAGCAGATTGTCACACACGTAATCGACGTCCTCCCGGCTGAGTCCGGCCCAGGTCGGCAGGTTAAAACCGCGTTGCGACAGCCGGTCCGCCACCGGGAACGAGTCCGCTGCCGCTGATTCCACATAAGGCGGCAGAACATGCATGGGATAGAAGATCGGGCGGGTGTCGATACCACGCTCACGCAAAGCGATCATCACATCATCGCGGCTGTGCGGAACCGTTTGATCCAACACGGCGCTGACCATCCAACAGGTCGGCTCGGCCCATGTTTCGCGGCCCTGCATCTCGATACCGGGCGAGTCTTTTAGCCGTTCCTCGTACCACCCGGCGATATTTTTACGCGCTTGCAGGTGAAAATCCGCCTGCTCAAGCTGCGCCAATCCTATCGCGGCGACGATATTGGTCATGCGATAGTTGTAGCCGATTACGGGGAACCAGTAGCGCCTAGTAATGTCCATGCCCTGGCCCTTGAGCAGCCGCACCCGCGCTGCCAGATCATCGTCATCGGTCGTGACCATGCCACCCTCGCCAGTCGTCAGTGTCTTGTTGCCGTAAAAACTGAAGGTTGCGATCTCGCCCAATGACCCGGCCACACGCCCTTTATAGGTTGCGCCGTGCGCTTCGGCGGCGTCTTCCACAATCGGCAGGTGATGGCGGTCGGCCACCGCCCGGATCGCGTCCATATCGACCGGGTGGCCGTATAGATGCACGACCATGATCGCTTTAGTTCGTTTGGTGATGCGCGCTTCGAGCAGCGCGGGGTCTATATTCCAGGTATTCGGCTCGGAATCTACAAAGACCGGGCGCGCACCGCAGTAGCTTACGGCGTTGGCGCTGGCAATGAACGTCAGCGTCGGAACCAGCACTTCGTCCCCCGGCCCGATGCCCAATGCTACCAGCGCCAGGTGCAGCGCTACCGTCCCGTTGCAGCACGACAGCGCGTGTTTGACGCCGCAAAACGCCGCGAACGCTTCCTCAAATTGCCCGATGTACTTGCCGTTGGACGAAATCCACGTTGAGTCAAGACAGTCCATGACATATTGTTTTTCGTTGCCTGCCAATACTGGGGCAGCGACCGGAATAAATTTTTTAGGCACAGTCTAATCCTTAGACTAATCCTCAGAATTCCGGCGTGGGTCTTGCATCCAGTCCCACGCCAACAAATCTTGATCCTCGTCGCTGAGTACACGTCCCGCCAGACGACGGTACAACGCCCGGTATGCGCGCGCGGTGCGGTCCCAGGTGAAATCTTCGGACCGCCGCGTACCGCGCGCCACCAAATCCGCCCGCAGATCGGCGGAGGCCGCCATCTGGCCCATTGCTCCGGCGATATCGTCCACCGAATACGGGTCGAACAGCAGTGCTGCATCCCCGGCCTGCTGCGGCAGGGATGTCACATTGGAGCAAGTGACCGGCGTGCCGTCCTGCCACGCTTCAAACATCATACTGCTGGCGGCCTCGAACAGCGACGGGCTGACCACAAAATCCGCCAGCCGGTACAGCGCGCGCAGATCGTCACGCGGAACCAATCCCAGAAATCGGACCTGTTCGCCCAGTCCCAGCGCCGCGATGTGCGGTTTGATTGTGGCGTGATAATATTCGCTCAGGAAACCGGTACACACCAGATTCGCGCGCACGCCGTCACGGTCGCGCAGGTGGGCCAGCGCGTCCAGCAAACGCAGGTGATTTTTATGCGGCCACGTCACCGCCGGGTACAGCGCGAACGACCCGGCCAGCGCGTATTTCTGCCGGACTGTCGCCAGCACGTCCGGCGTCGGCGGCACATACGCTTCGCTGAAGGGCGCAAACGGGATGACCTGCACCTTGCTGGGATCAACGTGGTACTGTCGCATCACGTCACCCTTGATCCACTGTGACGCGACCGCGACTGCTTGCGAAAAATGGCACGCCGCCGGGTAGAGCGTCTCGCGTTCCAACAACTGCCGGGGCGTGAAGAACTGCGGAAAATGCCGGTGCTGCAAATCGTGAGGGTTAAAAATCGATGGCAGCGCGCAGATCACGAACTGCTGAAATGGGAAGTGAATCGCTTCGCAGCCGAGATTTTCGTAAAAGCCGTCCGATACCGGCACCAGCGGGCGCGATTGCAGCGCGTCCGCGCCGATGAATTGCAGCAGCGCGTGGTGCAGCCGCCGGACGGCTGGCCGCAGCGGGCGCGGGACCCGGCCTCCAAAGCGTTCTTTGGGGCGCGGCCCGGCCACAATACGCTGGTTGGGGCCGAGATAGGGCTGCAACCAGTCGGGCTGCTGCCAGGGGCCGATAATGGTGTATTCCTCCGGCCCATCGGTCAGTTGGCCCAACGCCTTGACCAGCGCGATCAGCACGCCTTCCACACCGCCCGCGTCGCTTCCCGGCACCAGTTGGGCATTGATGGCAATTTTAAGCGGCGTGGCCTTAGAGGGCGCGATGTGGGGCGGTTGGTTACTCATTAGTTCTCCTGGTAGTGCTTCATCAGAAAAACCTTGACGTGTTCCTCGCCATGTACCGTAACCGGCTGGCGGTCAAATTCCTCGAATCCCAACGTCTCAAAAATGTGGCCCATACGTTGATTGGCTGCGTAATGGGTCGCGCGGGCACGCTTGCATCCCAGGCGGCGCGCTTCCTCCACCACAAATTCGACCGCGCAGCGGCCCAATCCTTCCCCCTGGCGGCGGTAGTCGATGAAAATCCCAATACTGGGCACGTCGTAACCTTCGTCCCAGCCGCGCAGCATCACCAGTCCAACGATCCGGTGGTCTTGCAGGGCAAGATAGTAGCGGTCCTCGTGATCGTCCAGCGCGATCTGGCGGGCCGTTTCGCGCGTCAGTGGGAAGGCCGTGAACAATCGCGTGACTTCGGGCCGGTTATTTTCCTCAAAAAAGTAGGCCAACTGCTCGAAATCATCCGGCTGGATCAGGCGTATAGCGGCTTTCACGGCATCCTCCCCTGGCGTGTCGCCACGAATGAATACAGTCTGCCGGGCGTGTCATCCTGGCGAGACAGATAGCGCCCGCAAGCCGTTTGCAGCACCGGCCAATGCGCCAGGAATACGGCCAGCCGCCCGCTTTTCACAAACCGGCGCAGCACGCTCCCGTATGTGCGGATCAGTTCGGCGCGCGTTTTGGGATAGGTGTTGATCACGCTGTCCCAGGGACCGAGCACGCTGATTTGCCGGAAGCCCGCCGCCTGGATCGCGCCGGTATAGCTGGTGAGCAAATGCGCGTTCTCGTCGCCGGTATAGGCGTGAACCGGGTGATTTTGCTGGAAAATTGCCACGTCTTCGAGCCTGCTGACCACATGCTCGCGGGTGGCGAAAAACATCCCGCCCGGTTTCAACACGCGGTAAACTTCCGCGCAGGACCGTTCCAGGCTGGAAACGTGGTGCAAGACCTGCCGGACGTATACCACGTCAAAACTGCCATCCGGGAACGGCAGGCGCTCGCTGTACGCGCTGCACACCTGCACGTTATAGTCATTCTGGCCCAGGAACGGCATGATCACGCCGGTTCCCACCACGTCGCTCGGATCGGGTTCGACCAGCACCGCCGGATACCCGGCCCACTGCCACGCCATCGACGCGGCCCCGTTGCCGCCGCCCAGGTCCAGCACGCGCCCGCCGCGCGGGATATTGCGCTGCCGCGCATGGTCCAATATGGCCTGAAATTCGTCGCTCTTATAAAAACGCTGCGCCGCTTCCAGAAAATCTTCGCCCAGGTAACAATCCCGCACAAGAGCCTGTTTGTCGGGCATCTGCCGGAAGCGCGCCATGACTTCGCCCGCCGTGAGTTTGGGTTGATCACTCATGGCGCTGCCGGTCCCACATGGTTTTGAGCCGCGCTGCTGCCGTCCAGACAACCGGCGGTGTGAGACTGCGCAGCATGTTTCCCGGATCACGCTGTCCTTGCTTTTGCTGGTGGTGCAGCAAGCGATCCGCGTCCACGACTGACAGCAGCGCGTCAATGGGTGCGGTGGATAGTCCCAACTGCTCCAACAGCCCGGTCAGGTAGGGCCGGGACGTGGCGATCTGCTCGATATCCACGTCGATGAACCGGTGATCGGGATGCGCGGTGTCCCACCGGGTACGCAGATCGTCGCAGCGATCCGCCAATGCGCGGAAGAATTCCGACGGATCGGGTTCGGCCAGGAAGCGTTTGCGCTGCGCGAGGTCCAATTTTTTCACCTGCCGCATGATCTCGTCGGGACTGTCCTCGAAAAACAGCCGGTCTTCGCCCCGGTTGAGAAACGACTTTACCACCTTTTCGACCGGGCGCTGGCTGAACATCAGCACGATCTCGCCGCCGAAATAGTCCACGAAGAAATCCAAACAGTTCAGCGGGTAGTAGGGCAGTTTCAGGACGCAGTGCGCTTTGCCGGAATCGACGTTGTGCAGGTACGCATCCAGGATAAAGCGCAGTTCCTCGCGGTCGATGGTGTAGTCGGCGGCATACAGCGGTGTGAGGTCCATCGACCGGATGAAAAAGCGGTGCAGCGGGCGGAACTCGGCCACCGGGTTGAGCGATAACACCGGGACCGATACGTCGGGATGTTCGGCCAGCATGTGGACCAGCAGGCGCGTGCCGGAGTGTCCCATGCCGGTAATCAGAATGCACGTCATAGAGTGTTGCCTCACAATGCCCTGGATAGGGCAGCCTATCGATTACAGTATACCCGTTATAGGTGCTGCCGCAGAATGTGATCGAACTGGATCACGCGCTGCGCCAGGGTGTGATCGCGCAGGGTGCG
>JAFGTJ010000360.1 GCA_016934195.1 Anaerolineae bacterium
AGGCGCTGCTGGCGGACGGGGCGCTGGTGGCGGTCAAGGCGGAGTTGCACGGCGGGCAGACCGGGACGCTGTTTGTCCACCGCGATCATATTCCGGCCATGCAGCAGGCCGCCGACGGCGCGATCACGGCGCGGCGGACCACGTTCCTGAATCCGTTCGACAACCTGTTCTGGGCCAAAGGGCGCGACGAGGCGCTGTGGGGATTCATGCAGCGGCTCGAAGCCTATAAAAAAGAGAAGGACCGCATCTGGGGTTACTACTGCCTGCCGATTCTGCACGGCGAACGGCTGGTCGGGCGCTTCGATCCCAAACTGGAGCGCAAATCCGGCACGCTGATCCTGCGTGCGCTGGTCCTGGAACCGGGGATCGCGCCGGATGATACTCTGGTCGTGGACGTGGCGGCGGCGATGCGCGATTTTCTGGCGTGGCACGGCGCGACCGATCTCGTGATCGAGCGCAGCGATCCCGCTGGTCCTGACGGGTTTGGCGCGCGGCTGTTGGCTGCGTTAGACTTGACATAACGGGTTGTTTGTAGGGGCGCATCCGACCTGTGGTCGGCGCTGGCCGCGCCCAGGCCAACAGATCGGTGTTGAGTAGAAAGGCCGCGCGATGGCTGACATAACCACAAATACAACATCTGACGTAACGCTGCGAATCCGGTTTGAGGACCTGCTGGCCGTGATCGACCAGTTGCAGCCGGACCAGAAAGCCATGATCCGGCAGCGCTTGTCGGCTGCATCTGGTGAACCGGACGCGGACGATTATTACTCGCTGGAACAGGTGAACCGGCGCATGTACGAACGCGCTCGCCGCATCTGGCGCGAGATGGGCGATACCGCGCGCACGGGGTTGTCCGATGCGGAGATGGCGGAGCAGTTTTGGCTGTTTGATGCCGAAGGGATTCCGCGTCTCAAGTCTGACCAGGGGGAGGTAGAAATTCCGCCCGATTCATTCCTTATGATTGGGGCCGAAGCGAGACGCGCCGGTATTGATACCGGCCAGAGTGATATTGCTGACCGCAGCCGCGAAATTCTGGAAACCGAATTCGCCGATTACCTGTTAGCTCGAATGGAAGATAATGATGATGCGCCAGCGCGTGTTGGTTGATAGCAGTTTTCTTTTTGCTCTATACGATCAGAGCAGCGACAGGCACGAAGCAGCACAATCTGCAACTCAAACGCTGGTGGCCCTTCCAATAGTGCCCAATGTTGTTTTGACGGAAGTAACATTTCTGCTCCGGCGTGCCGGAAGTGTTCCCGCCGTGACGAGATTCTTAGATGCATTCGTGGCGAGTCGCTTTGAGCTTGAATCCGTCACACTGGATACGCTGCGGCGGGCGCGTGGCATCATGGCCGATTACGCCGATTCCCGTTTCGATTTCGTGGACTGCTGCATCATGGCGCTGGCGGAACAGTTGGCGATCACGCAGGTTTGCACCTTCGACCGCCGCGACTTCTCGATTTTCCGCCCGACGCACTGCGATTACCTGGACCTGCTGCCCTGATCCCCCTCAGCGGGTCCGCGCATTATTCCCCGACTGCCACATATCCAGGTTCGGACCCAACGCGGCCTTGATCGCGGCGGTGGCCTGATCCAGCGCGGCCAGCACGTCCGGCGCGAGGACCAGATCGGCGGCGGCAGCGTTCTGCCGGACCTGATCGGGATGGCGTGCCCCGGCGATCACCGAAGTAAGGCCCGGTTGGTGCAGCGCCCAGGCCAGCGCGACCTGCGCCATCGATGCGCCGACCTCCGCGCTGATGGCCCGGATCGTATCCAGCGCGGCGATCAGATCGTCCTCAACGCCCGGTTCGCCGTGCCGGGTCAGCGGGCGATCCGAGGAAAAGTGCCGCGTTCGCGCGCGCCCGCCGGGAATATCGTCCAGCCGCGTGAATTTGCCGGTCAGCAGGCCGTGTAGCAGTGGACTGTAGGCCAGAATGCCGATCCGGTGTTCCTGGCAGACGGGCACCACGTCGTATTCGATAGCGCGGAATAACAGGCTGTACGGTAGCTGGTTGGACTCCGCCCGCCCGATAGCCAGCAGATCGGCCAGATCGCCGGGGCCGAAATTGCTCACCCCAATAGCGCGAATTTTCCCCTGATCGCGCAGTCTTTCCAGCGCGCGCAGACTGTCCGCCAACGGAATCTCACGGCTCGGCCAGTGAATCTGGTAAAGGTCAATGTGATCGGTGTTCAGGTCGCGGAGACTGGTTTCGCACGATGCGATCAGGCGATCCTGCGCGAGATCGGCGCGGCTGACCTTCGTGGCGATGATGGCCTGATCGCGGCGGCCCGCCAATGCCCGGCCAAGCAGTTGCTCCGATGCACCGTCCCCATAACCCGGCGCGGTATCAAAAAACGTCATGCCCACGTCAAGCGCGGCGTGTACGGCGTCAATGGCGGCCTGTTCGTCCTGCGTGCCCCAGTTTTGCGGGTCGGCTACCGCCCAATAGCCAACGGCGATCACGGGGACCTGGATTCCGGTGCGGCCCAGTTCGCGGGTTTGCATGGGGGAGACTCTCCTGGTGTGTTGGTGTAATGTGTGGGATCAAGGGTAACAGGGCCGGGCTGTTTTTCCAAAATGCGGCATGGAAGTCTTATCCCCCACAATTGGGGTATCAGATCAATTTACCGATATGAGACAATAGACTATACTGATGAGTGGGTTCGCATCCACGCTGCAAAGGTCATAACATGTCACACATATTTATTAGCTACAGCAAGAAAGATATTCAATTTGCCCGGCATCTTCGCGGATTGTTGCAGGATCACGGGTTTAAGGTTTGGATGGACGAAACCAAACTCGTGCCGAGTGATGAGTGGTGGCCGACAATCGAGAAGAACATAGAGACAAGTTCAGCATTTATCGTGATCATGTCGCCCCGTTCGCATCAATCCAGGTGGGTTACGCGGGAGCTATTGTATGCTGAAAATCTTGATAAGCCGATCTGCCCGGTGCTCCTGGAGGGTATAGGTTGGTCCCGGTTGGCGGAGAAACAATATGCGGATATGCGAGGCGGGATCGATGCCGTAGACCCGGTTGTGCTCGTCAGATTATTAGACGGACTGCGAACGATTGTTCCGGCAGGAAACGATACGCCCCTGCCACCTCAGCTATCCGATGAACTGATGACAGCCGAATATCCAAAAATCACGACAGCCGAGCTGTCCTCGCCGTTTCACCAGCAAGAACGGGACGGTGATAGTTCGGCTGAAACTAGCCCAAGCAAGCCATCCCTATCACCCACGTACCGGAAAACCGGCGCAATCGTGGGACTGCTGGCAGTAGTGGCGGTGATTGCTATTGGGCTGGTGATTGCATTGAGCGGTAACGGTGGCAAGGGGGATGACGGGGACGACACGGCAATAGACGTAGCGGGTACCCGGACGGCGGCAGCAGTAATCGTTGTGAGTCCTGACACGCCCACCGTTTCGCCGTCGCCGGAACCGTCGGACGTACCAACCAACACGCTACCGCCGGAGCCGACCGTCACGCTAACCGAAGCGCCGTCGATCACGCCGCGCCCGACCGATTCGCCAATCGCCGCGCCGACCAGCATCCCAACCAACACGCCGACTGAAGCGCCGTCAAATACGTCTCGCCCAACCAGCACGCCAACGGTCGAACCAACGGCACCGCCCACCATCACGCCGCGCCCGACCATTCCGCCCACGCTGACCGAAGAAATCAAGGAAACCAAAGAGCCTGACGATGTAACACCAACAGCAACCGTCAGGTCCAATGTCCGGTTGGTATATGATCAGACTACGTTTGTGTTGATTAATACCTCGCGCCGCACGTTGGATATCAGCGATCTCTGGTTCGAGCGCCGGGGCACACGGGTGTATTGCTTCTCGGCAAGTGAATGGGACAAGTGGAATATCTACGGGGAAACGTCCGCGATGCGCGCGGGCAAATGTTACCAGGTGGACCGGGAGGGTTTTGAGCATCAAGTACCCGCTTCGGGCGACTGTGACCATCTTGACGGTTGGTTCAGCACCGGTATCACGCTCCAATACTTCTGGTGGACCGACGAACCGGGCGCGACGTTTACCGTCCACGAGTACCAGGGCGGGCCGGTCCTGGCAACGTGCGAGATCGACGCGGGCGACTGCCGCTTCTATTTGCCGTAGGCAGCGGTGGGGCGGTAGGGCAACGGAACGGCGTGATTGATGTTAGCCCCTCCCCTAAATCCCCTCCCCACAAGTGGAGAGGGGACTTGATACCGCGCCGTTTTCCCCCTCTCCATAGCGCAGCGTCATGGGGAGGGGGCCAGGGGGAGGGGCTAACCTAACACATCCCGCCCCCTCGTCAAAATACACAAATCCCCCGCCCGAAAACCCCGCCCCAACGGCTTGACAGATATCCCCGGCGTGGCTATCATTACCCGCCAGTGACTGTGAACCGGAAAAGTACGCCCCCTCGCACCGGACAGGAACGCGCCGCATCGACTGAGACGGCGTGACGGACTCCGCAGGGGCGGAATGGGCCGGGGAGTTGCGCGGAGGCAATGCCGCGCCGGGGTCGCTCCCGTTACCAAAGCGCTTTGAGTGGGGTTAGCGTTTCGCTGGCCTAACCAGGGTGGCACCGCGGGCACGCGCTCGTCCCTGTTTCGTTTACGGGGACGGGCGTTTTTGATTCCGTCCCGGCTTGTATTCTTTTAGGAGTTTCTAGAATGGTTGATAAGCTGCACACCAAATACATCCTTGACGAATCCGAAATGCCGCGCGCGTGGTACAACATC
>JAFGTJ010000051.1 GCA_016934195.1 Anaerolineae bacterium
CAGCACGCCTTTTACACTGGTTCCTATCACGTAGCCGGTCAGGGTCGCGCCGTTGGCGAAATGGACCGGCTCGATATCGGTTACATCGACAGCGCATTGGTCCGGCAGAATGGGATTCAACACCAGCGGCGATTCGCCCGGTCGCCGCTCAAAAGTAACCGTATCCGCCGGATCGCTGTAGCACTCGACCAACGCGGGCATGTGGGGCGATCCGTACACCAATTCCCACGCCGCGCCTGCCGGGATCACGGCGGATCGCGTGCGGTCCACAAACCGGACCTGGGGCACCGGCTCCAACAGCGCGCCCCACACGGCGGGAATTTCGTCAAACGGCGCGAGTTCCTGGTCACTGAGCACGAGCACGTCGTCCGGTTCCCGGTCCAGGATTGCCTCCCGCACATCGAGCAGCGTGTGCAGCGGCGTTCCGAATCCGTTGCGGGTAGGATGTGTGTCCACAAAATCCAGCAGTCGCACGAACAGGACCACTTGCAACGCCGCGATCCCGATTACGCCGATTCCCAGGATCGGGGCCGTTTTGCGTATAGTGGACCGTTTCGCCTGGGCCACCGCTGCGATTCCCGCACCGCACAGGATATAGGCGGCGGGCATCAGCGGGATCATGTAGTGCGGCACGGCCTCGGCCCATTCCCACGTAAATATGATCACGGGCAGTACCAGCCAGACCATCAAAACAAGGTGCGGCCTCTGGCGCAAACTCCGGTCACGGGCGGTACGCCACAGCAGCCAACCTGCCGCCAGGACCGTGCCCAACGGAACCAGTCTAAACAGCGGGTAAGCGTCCGGCACGGAGTCGAGATAGTCGCGGTAAGCGTCCGGTCCGGCCAGGGAGTGAATGTCGGTCCCGGCGACCGTCAGCCAGGCGGCGTCAAGTGCGGTGGTGCTGATCACGCGGTTATGATCGGGGTTGGTTTCCACGCGGTCACGGAATGTATCGGGGGATAGCCAATTATCACGGTACGCGCCTGCCAGCGCGGGCAGGGCGGTCAGCGCGGCCAGCGCCAGCCCGACCGCCAGATCGCGCCACTGGTCCCGGCTGTCGCGCCGTCCCCACAATGCCAGCATAAGCAAACTCAGCGGCACCAGCGGAAACGCGCCGTAATGAATCTGGACCGTGATCGCCAGCAGCGGCCAGTGTACCCGGCGCGCCCAGCGCTTATTTTCTCCGTAACCCAACAGCCCGGTGAAAACGGTCGCCACGACGAACGGCGGTAAGAGGTCCTGTGCCCAGATTTTACGGGAATAGATCGCGGCCCAGGGACTCGCGGCGTAGAGCAGTCCGGCCACCAATGCCGCCACCGGGCCGTAATAGCGTCGCGCCAAGACCCACGTCAGCGCCACCGCGATCACGTTCAGCAGGCCCACAAACAGGACCGCCACCACCGGGTTATCGCTGGCGGCGAACGGCAGCGCGAACAAATACACGCTGACCGGCGGGTTGGGGACGTTTATCGAGGAACTGAGGCCCAACAGGGGGAACTCGCGCCCGTGTACCAGATCGAGCGCTTTTTGGGCCATGTTCGCTTCGTCACGCTTGAATTCGGTGATTCCCGGCGCGCCCAGGCGCAGTCCCGCCGCCAGCAGCAGCACGCCAACCAGCGCGGCCAGTTCCCACCGCTGGCGGGGAATGGGTGTCGGTTTCATTCCGTATGCCTTGAATTAGCCTCTTCCCCTGATTCCCTCCCCATGACGCTGCCGACCTCTGGTCGGCGCTATTGAGAAGGGAAAAAGCAGCACAACGTCAAGTCCCCTCTCCGCTTGCGGGGAGGGGATTTAGGGGAGGGGCCAACCGCTTAATCGTTATTATCCTCTTCCGCCGCGAACGCCTGCCAGGGACCGTGCATCCCGTCATAGGTGACGCCGTAATACACCCGCAGATCGTCGTCCTCGCGCTGCACGAGATCGTACCGCACCGTGCCGCCGCGCTTGTACCGTTTCCACAGGCCAACGTCGCCGTGCCACTCGACCTTATTGTCCTGGACCGGGTTGGACTCCTTCTCGGTGATGGCGTAATGCCACAAGCGCCGCGCCGACGACCGGGTGACGTTCTTGACCACGCTGCCGTTACGCAAATCGCGCATGACGTGATGTTTGCGGCCTTTGTGCTGTTCGGTGCCGATGATTTCTACGCCGGTACGCGGCGGGTCCACTGTACCTTTGCCGCCCGGCGCAGACGGCGCTGGTGGCGCGATCTGTTTTTCGGTGAGCGGAACGGCAGCGGACGGTTGGGCCAGGGATGGCGTTGGCAGATTTTGCGTCACCAACTGCACGATCTCGTCCCGCACGGCCAGATTGGTTTCCGCTTCGTCGCGCACGTAGATTTTGTTATCGTCGATGGCATAGGGCGGATCGTCACCGCGCGGAACCTGGATGCGGATCACGGACTTTCCATGTGTTTCCAGAATGTCAATGTCGATTTCAATCGGCGGCGTGATCTTCTGTTCGATTTCGGTGTGCAGCGTGTCGATGGATTCCTTGACATTCAGCACACCGACCGGCGCGTCCTTCGGCTTGGCGCTGACGCCGATATACACCGTGCCGCCGTTGGTATTCGCCAGCGCGCACACGTCCGCGATCACGGCATACAGCCGCCCGCCCCGGCGCGTCAGGCTCTCGTGGAACGACTGCACGATGTTCGCGCCTTCTTCGCGCGCGGTCTGGACGTGATCATATGGGTCATGGCTGGACCGGTAGGGGCGCGTGCGGGCGAAGTCGTTGCTTTGCATGACTTCCAGCAGCGCGTCAAATGAACATTCCGGCAGCAGCACCTCGGTCACGCGGTCGCCGACGCCCAGGTATTTCTGGTTGCGCGGATCGGCCAGCAGCCGGTGCGCGTCCGATCCCTGGATGCAGCGCATCCGGCGCGGGTATTCGGGTTTGGAGCCGTCAAAAAAGCGCTGCGTGCTGCGGCGGTTCTGGCGTTCCAGGTCGGTCACTTCCAGCGCGTGCAGGTGCGGGTCCTGGGTATAGGCGATTTTGGTCTGCCCGCCGAAGTCAAAGCCGCGCATCGCCACGCCATGACTCGAATTCGCATGGGCGGCGATGGCGATCCCGCCCGCTTCGTTAATCACGCGGTACGCCGTCAGCACGTCCGACGACGCGCCTACAATCGACGAGCCTTCGTCCAGCGTGTTAGGCGGAATGTTCAGGCTGAGCAGAATGTGTTCCAACTGGCGCACGGAAACGTCCGGCGAGAAAATGCCCAGGATGTGGAAACCAAACGTCGCGGTGAATTCAAAACCGGGCAGCACCAGGATTTTATCCAGCAGCCGCCGGTACTCGTCCAGATCGCGTTTCTCGCGGGGTTGGATGCGGCCCAATTCTTCAAGATAGGCCAGTTTTTCGATCTCTTCCATCATCGAGCGGTAGCCGCCGATGGTGTTGTGATCGGTGAAGGCGATGATGTCCAGGCCGCGCATTTCCGCGTGGCGCAGAATATCCAGATAGCTGGTGCCCGTTTCCTGGTAATCGTTGGAAGCAGGCGTATGTAGATGCAGGTCCATGCGGTACCAGTGCATCTTGGAACGGCGTGATTTGTTTGTCACGACATCTCTCCGTCAAAATTCGTGGGGTGAATAACCGACTTCGAGAAGGCCGTGTTACCCAATCAGATTATAGAAAGTGTCCGCCAGCGTACCTGGCTCAAACGGTTTGACCAGGAACAGGTTAGCCCCGGCTTCCCGCGCTTCGTCTTCGACGTTCAAGCCGGAAGCGACAACAATCGGGGTAGTGGCAAACGCATCAATGGCCCGCAGCCGGGTAATCAACTGGGTGCCGTCCATGTCGCTCAAGTGGAAATCCACCAGGAACAACTCCGGCCTGTGTTGGACCGCCATTTCCAGCGCGTCCACCCCGCGCGCCGCGATTTGCACCTCGAAGCCGTCCATTTCCAACAGCGTTTGCAGCAATTTTACCGTCGTGCGGTCATCATCTACAATTAAAATTGTGGGCAAAGCAGCCTTCCTTCTCAGTTAGTGGTTATTAGTCTTTGGATTTTGAGTTGGTGCTATGTTCTGATCGGGCGCATTATCGGCTATCCCAGAACCAACTCCCAAAAACTAACAATTAATCACTTCTGCGGTGGTTGCGCAGGCGCGAGCAAAGCTGCATCCAGCACATCCGTAATGTTATCCACCAGAATAAAGGTCATTGAATCGCGTACTTCGTCGGGCACGTCATTCAGGTCGTGCTCGTTGTGTTTGGGCAGGATCACCGTATCCAGACTCGCGCGGTGCGCTGCCAATACCTTCGACTTGACTCCCCCCACCGGCAGCACCTGCCCGCGCAGTGTGATCTCGCCCGTCATGGCGACATTGCTGCGCACCGGGCGGCCCGTGATCAACGACGCGAGCGCCGTTGCCATGGTCACGCCCGCCGAGGGACCGTCTTTGGGCACTGCGCCCGCCGGGACGTGAACGTGAATATCGCGGTGGTCAAAGTAGCCCTCTTCCAGCCCAAAGCTGCACGCCTGGGAGCGAATATAGCTGAACGCGGCCCGCGCGCTTTCCTGCATCACTTCGCCCAGTTGCCCGGTATACTGGAAGCCTTTACTCCCCGGCATCTGCGCCGCCTCGACAAACAGCACATCCCCGCCGAAGACCGTCACCGACAGGCCAATCGCTACCCCTGGCGTATCCACCAGCCGCCCTTGAATCTCGTTCTGGTAGGCGAAACGTGGGTAATCCAGCAGGGGTTGAATATCGGGTTGGTCCACAACCGTTGTGCCTTCGTGTCCCTCCGCGATTTTGGTGACGACCTTGCGCGCCACGCGCCCGATCTCGCGTTCCAGGTTGCGGACGCCTGCTTCTCGCGTGTAGTTGCGAATGATCTCCAGCAGGGCATTGTCGGTCAATTTCAGTTCGTCGGAACGCAGGCCATTTTCCCGAATCTGGCGCGGCACGAGGTACTGTTGGGCGATCTGGACTTTTTCCTGCTCGGTGTACCCGGCGAGCTGGATGATTTCCATCCGGTCGAGCAGTGGGGCGGGAACGGTGTCGAGCGAGTTGGCGGTGGTGATGAACATCACCTGCGAGAGATTGAACGGCACGTCCAGGTAGTGATCGCGGAACTCGAAATTCTGTTCCGGGTCGAGCACTTCCAGCAGTGCCGAGGCCGGGTCGCCCCGAAAATCGCGTCCCAGTTTGTCGATCTCGTCCAGCATAATCACCGGGTTGTTGCTTTCGACGCGGCGCAAGGTCTGGATCATGCGGCCCGGCATTGCACCGATATACGTCCGGCGGAATCCCCGAATTTCTGCCTCATCGCGCACCCCGCCCAACGACATGCGCGTAAAGCGGCGGCCCATTGCCCGCGCAATCGAGGACCCTAACGACGTTTTGCCAACTCCCGGCGGTCCGACAAAACACAGGATCGCGCCTTCGCGCTCGCGCCGTACCATGTCTCGCGGCGGCTCATCGCTTTGAAGTTCTTCGGCGCGGTCCTGGCGCAGCTTGCGCACCGCCAGATATTCCAGGATGCGCTCCTTGATATCTTCCAGCCCGTAATGATCAGTTTCCAGCACCTGGCGGGCGTGCGAGATGGCGAGGTTATCCTCGGTGCTGGTCCCCCAGGGAAGACTGGTCATCCAGTCGAGATAGGTGCGAATCACGCCGTATTCCGCCGCCGCCGTTGGCAAGCGGGACAGCCGGTCCAATTCACGGCGGGCTTCGCGCTGGGCTTCTTCCGGCATCTGAGCCGCTTCGATCTTGCGCCGGAACTCGTCCACCTCAACGGCCTGTTCGTCGCCCTCGCCCAGTTCGCGCTGGATGGCCTTAAGCTGTTCGCGCAGGAAGTATTCGCGCTGCATTTTTTCCATCTCGGACTGGGCCTGGCTCTGAATCTGGTGGCCGAGTTCGAGCACCTCTAGTTCTTTGGTGAAGATGGTCGTCAGGCGGCGCAGTTTTTCCAGCACGGAGTCAAGCTCCAGCAGCGCCTGCTGGTCTTCCATGTCGATACGGATGTAGGTCGCTAGTGCGTAGACCAATTGCAGCGGGTCATCGACGTTCAGTGCGGCGTTGATCAGTTCGCCGGGGATACTGGGCACCAGATCGGCCATGCGCCCGAACTGCTCGACGATATTGCGCATCAGGGCTTCGACTTCGAGCGTATCCTCGACCACTTCCGGGGCGTGCTCGACCTTTGCCTTGAGATACGGCTCGGTGCTGGTATACTCCGCGACCCTGATTCGCGCCGTGCCCTGGACCAGCAGGCGGATCGTGCCATCCGGCGCGCGGAACAGGCGGTGAATGTGGGCCAGCGTGCCGACCTGATAAATCTGGTCAGGGGTCGGCGTCTCAAGTTCCGGGTCTTTGGACGCGATCAACCCGATGATACGGTCACCGGCTACCACCTCATCGACCAGTTTGATCGAGCGCGGCTGGCCGACGGTAATGGGAATGGTCGTCTGGGGATACACAACCATCCCGCGCAAGGGCAGCACCGGCAGTTCATCCGGCAGCACGGGTATCTCGGATTCAGGGGTTTTAGCCGGTCCGTCAGTATCCGGCCCGGTTACGTCAACGGTCAGAGCCTCGCCGTCGTCTTCGATCTCGATATCCTGAATATTATGGGGTTCGTTCGGGTCTATCTTCGGGTCTGTCATCGGCTGGTTTAACTATCCGCTTCGTCTTCGCCATCTACGTTGACGATGTGTATCTGTCGAGCAGGCGCATGGGGCAGTTCGACGCGCAAAAAGCCGTCACGATAAAGGGCCGTTACATCGTCGCGCGTGACCGGCCAGGGCACATCCACCTCGGTACGGAATTCCCCGAAGGAAATTTCCAACTGGTGATAGGCACACTCGGCGCTCGCCATGTGCGGGCGCACGCCGCTGATTGTGAGGCGATGCCCGTGCAGCGTCACATTAAAGTTCTCGTCTTTCATGCCCGCGATCTCCACCAGCACAATCAGGCGGTTATCGCGTTCGTAAATATCGGTCGGGGGCTGCCAGACGGTTGTATGGCGCACGATTACCCACCGGCGCGCGGGGGTGTTTGTTTGTGTTTCTGGTTCCCGATCCTCACCGGTCGCCTTGTCAGGGAGTGAGTGTTCGTCTGACATAAACATTCCGTCTTGGGCGGTTTTGCATAATATGCCGATACACGGTTGATACACGTCGGCTACGGTGATAATACCACACCCATGCAGCACGCTCAATAAGAGGAACGCTAGAATATCGCTGCGAAAGGAATCACCAACGGTATCGTAAGCGGAGAGGGTCTTAATGTCAGCCGAAATTCTCCCTCCCCATAACGCCGACCGGATGTCAGCCGCGTCTGTACTGCGCTATGGGGAGGGGCTGATTACTTGATGCGGCGGAGCCGGTACACGCCGTAACTGGTGAGGCCGAGCGTGACCGCGATCACAAGCGCCCACATCCACAGCGGCACGAGTATTCCCGCCAGCGCTGCCAGCAGGATCAACATGCCGTCATCGAAACCGGGTTTCGTCTGGAAGGAAAACGCGATGGTTTTCTTGCGCTGATCGACCAGGGTACTAATCCGCAGCGCGATCATTGCCGCCATGACCATTACTGCCACCCGGCTGATCCAGAAGAACGCCAGGCCGGTCGTGAGTTCGGTGCCGATGGGCGTCCGGCTGATCAGGGCTACCGCGACAGGGGCCAGGATCACGGCCAGGAGCGCCGCCCGGTACATGCCGTGTACCAGTGTTTGTTCCGCCGCTTTGAGGTCCGGGGTACGCATGAAGCCGTTCAATCCCCTGAGCAGGCCCGGTCCCGCGATCCACAGCGCCAGCGCTGCCAGCGGGATCAGGGGCGTGTCGTTCAGGATATCCGCGAACGCGCCATCTTCCGGCATGTGGTAAAGCCATTCCAATACCGGGATCACTACCGGGTCAAAGAGCAGCCACAGCCCGATCAGTGCCAGTCCCATGAAGACCAGCGCCCGCGCCGCGATACCCGCCAATTGCTCGCATTCTTCAACCTTCAAGGGGAGCGATTTTTCCTCGCTCAGGAAGTGCAAAAACGAGGCGGGACGGCGGCGGCCCCGGCGGGGCCGTTTGGCCGCGTTCCAATCTTTTTGCAGTTTTTCCAGGTCCGGGCGGAAATACAGCAGCCCGATAGTGATGGGTCCGGCGATGAATCCGGCGCTGGCTCCCACCACGCGGAAGGCGCTCGTTAACGCGATATCGACGCCGGTGACGTCGCGTAGCAGCCACTCCAGGATCGCGCCAAGCACGCCTGCCGTTATCCCCACCAGGAGCGCGCCGAAAAAGCCCACCAGCGCCAGTCCGAGGACGCTGATCGCGGCAAAGACGGCGTTGCGGAAGAACGTGTATTTATTGGACGCCGCACGGTCCACAGCGGCCAGCGCGACGGCAGCAGTGGGCGCGATCCAGGCGACAACCGGCGTCAGCCAGCGGACGCTGTCAAAGATGCCCCATATGCTGTCGGGCCGCAGCAGGCCGGGACCGGCGACCGCAATTGTGGCGACTTGATACCACAACAGCAGGCTGCTGCCCGCTACCAAAACCATATTCACGCCCGCGTACAATTTGTCTTCCAGGTTGCCGCCGATACCGCGTGTGTCACGGGTGTGCAGTAAGCCGTAGGCGGCACCGAACAACAGCCAGCCGATGAACCACTCAACGCTGACCCGGCTGATCGCGTGGCCGATAGTGAGCACCGGGTCACGCCGGATCGCGTCTGCGCCCAGCAGGTAGTCCAGCGAAGCGTTAGTAACCAGCAGTAGCAGCGCCAGCAGGAAGGTCAGGCCGGTTACGGCCAGCGCTTTGTCCAGGTGGTATTTTTTGAGCCGCTCGAAGGCGTTAATTCCGGCGGTCTGCGCGAATTGCCACGCCCGGTGGCCCAGCGGATATTCCTTGACCTCGAACGAACGTTCCTCGCGGGTGATGTTCGTGCCGTGTATCACGACGCTGTAGTGACCCGGTTTCAGTTTGGGATCCACCATCGCAAAGAAGGTGCGCTGATCCGGCGTGGTACCAGTGACAAACGGCTTGGAAGGTGGCAGCGGTCCGTGTTGGGTGTGCCAGTCTGCCTTGATCTCGATGCCGGGTGGCGCAGGACCTAATTCCACCACGCAGTGCGGTGTGTCGCCAGGATGGAACGGCCACTGGCTGCCTATCGCGCCTTGCTGCCGGTCAACCCGGTGGCAGACCTGGATGTCTTCTGCGGTGATGTGCGAGACGACCTCGATTTCGGTATTGTGTGGCGGTTGGTCTTCTACCCCCACCTCTATCCGGTACAGGCCATCTCGCCAGTTGATGTTTTGCCACTTCAATAAGACGGTCTGGTTGCCCTGAGTTGGGGATGTGAATGACGTGTGCCCCATCAGGGTCCCGGTAGCAGTGTTATAGAGGCTGCCCACCAGCCGGGTCTGGGCGGGTGCGTCCTCGAGATGCACATTGCAGCCCAGTTGGGATGCCTGGGACAAAAAGACGTGTGACGGCGTGAAGTTGTTCCGCCGGTCCAGGGTGCCGGGTTCGAGCCGTTCGACCTTAACCACCTCGATGACCTTGAACCGCATCATTCTCTGCCCGTCGCCGTTCACGGTCGCTTCGATGTGATAGGTGTCGGGCGGCCACCCGTCCACCGGGCGGGGCAGCGTGAAGGCCAACCGCTGTTCCGATGAGTCCGCGCGTCTTGTCCGGCTTGCAAATGGGGCGCGGTCACGGGTTAGCGGTGTTCGTTCGGTCCGCTCACCGTAGTAGGATGGGCGTTCGGTTCCCAGTGTCCCGCGACCAAATGGGCTGGGCCGGTTCTCATCCGGGGTTGCGCGCCCGAACGGGTTGGGCCGGTTCTCATCCGGGGTTGCGCGCCCGAACGGG
>JAFGTJ010000361.1 GCA_016934195.1 Anaerolineae bacterium
ACCACGATCTCCGCCAGGATGATCAGCACTGCCGCGCCGATGAAGGCCGTGATCAGGTCCCCTAGCGTGAACGTCAGCGAGGCGTCCGGCAGGTCGAGTTCCAGCGCTTTCACGATGAAACCGCCCACCAGCGCGCCCAGTAACCCCGCGATCACCAGTTCGTAGAAATACAACCGGCGGCGGACCAGCATCCCGGCTCCGCTGCCCGCCAGCGCGCCGATAATTACCCACACCAGGATTTGTTCGGTGTCCATAGTAATTCCCCTATGCTCGTGATGGCCCTATGATGAGAAGGTTTTTGTAGGGGCAATTCATGAATTGCCCTTACGCGGCGGGTCAGACTCGGTTTGCAGCAGAGCGGAGAGGTCCAACTGCGTGATCTGGCTGGTCGGGTCCGGCAGACTGTCATCCGGTTGCAGCGGCAAATACAGCGTAAAGGTGCTGCCTTCGCCATGAACGCTTTCCACCGTGACCCGCCCGCCGTGCCCTTCCGCGATGGTCTGCACCAGGCTCAGGCCCAGGCCGGTGCCGGGAATGTGGATCGTCTCTTTGGTTTTGACACGGTAGAACGGGTCGAAAATATAGGGCAGCTTGTCGGCGGGGATGCCGATCCCGTTATCGACCACGCGCACCGTGATAAAATCCCCCTCGCGGCCCGTGATCACGCGCACGCGGCCCTCATTGCGGGTGTACTTGATCGCGTTGCCGATCAGGTTATCGACCGCCTGGATCACCAGGAATTCGTGCCCCTCCAGCGTGAGATCGGGCGTTTGCTCGAATTCGAGCGTGATCGATTTTTCCTTCGCGCGCCGCTTGTTGCGATCCCGTACTTCCGTGATTATTTTTGCCATCGTATAGGGGGCCATCGTGTCCCGGCCCAACGTGCCCGCCATTTCCATGTCGCGCACGTCCTCGATCAACATGCCCATCCGGTCCAGGCTGCTGACCAGCATGTTACGCAAACTGTCGCGCTGGTCCTCCGGGATATCCGGTTCCTCCATCAGTTCGACCGGGCTGCGCGCCAGCATCAACATGCCGCCCAGGTCGTGAGTCAGCACGCGGGTGAGATTGGCCTTCATGCGGTCCATGCGGCGCAGTTCGGTCACGTCCTGCGCGACCGCCACGTACTGCTCGACCGCGCCGCCCGGCGCGGTGATGGGCGCGATATGCACTACGAATTCGCCCGCCTCACCGAGATATATTTCCAACACGCGGCCTATTTCGGCGAAATTGAGATCGAGATCGGGCAGGCGTTCGCCCAGCACATCACGCAGCGGTTTGTCCTGCACCGCGCTCAGCGAGATATTCAGCCGCGACAGGATGTGTTCGAACGCCGGGTTAAACAGCCGGATGCGCCCGTTGGTATCGATCACGGCGACCGCCGCCGGGGTATGGTCCAGCACGGCGCGCAACTGCCGCTGTTCCTGGTGGACGGCTTCGTGCAGTTGGGCTTTGGCAATCGCAATCGCCGCGTGTGACGCCAGCATCATCAGCACGTCCTGGGCCTCCCGCGATTCGGCGGGCGATGACGTGGCGCGGATCACTTGCAGCACGCCCACCACGCGCCCCAGGTAGGTCAGCGGGACGCCGTACAGGGTGGCATTATCGGGGAACAAATCGCGCAGGTCGTCGTTTGCGCCTTCCCAGTTGTGGTAATTGGTCACGATGCTGGGCTGGCCGGTCTGCGCGATGATGCCCGCCTGCCCAACCCCCGGCGGTGTGCTCAGGCCCATGAGATTCGTGGCGTTGTCGGATACCGCGCTGACCAGCAGCGAATTGTCCGGTTGGACCAGCAGCACCAACCCCTGTTGGCCCTGCACCAGCCGGACCGCTTGTTCCACGATGCGGGCCAGCACGTCCGCTGATGCCAGATTTTCGGCGATCAGGCGGGCCACTTCGCTCACGGCGCGCTGGCGTTGTTCCGCCTCGCTGATACGCACGCCCAACCGCATGTTACGCACGGCGGTCGCTACCTGCGCCGTGAACAGCCGCCCTAACTGTAAATGCGCGCCGTCGAAGCAGTTCGGCGTTTGCGAAAACAGCGCCACGAACCCGATCAATTTCTGGTCAATCGTCATGGGTAGCCGCATGTAGGACCAGGCATCGGCGGCGATGGCTTCGCGCACGCGCGGCGCATTGAGCAGCATATCCGGCATCCGTTCGCGCAGCAGCACCTCGTCGCCCAGGAAAAATGCCCGCTCGGTGGGGTCCAGGGTCAGGAACTCCTGGCGGCAGACGTCCAGGTATTCGGGCGGGCCGCCCAGGTCCAGCAGGTCGAACAGGTCGGTATAGGCGTGATCGGTCAGAATCACGGCCATATCGTCGGCATCGACCGCTTTCTGGGCCACGCTGCGCAGATCACCCAGAATTTCGTCGGCTTCTACCAGCCCGGTCAGCGTGAATGTGGCTTGCAGCAGATTTTCGATGTGCTGCATCCGTTCGCGCAGCGCGCGGTGCTCGTCATCGGGGGTGGGTGTCTCGTCCTGGGACCGGTCCGCTGCGCTGCCGTTGGTGCGCTGGTTTTGCAGCGCGAACAAGTCTTCCAGGGCCGCGTTTAACTCGGTCGGCGCGGAGTCCCGGCTCAGGACGTGCTCCATTTCGCCCGGTGTGCGCGCATTCTCCGGCGCGCCGTTGACCAGCCGCACGATACCCAGGTGCGGCCACTCGCGGCGCAGTTCGGCCACGAGGTCCAGCCCGTCCGCCGCGCCGGAATCCACATCAATCACCACGCAGTCGGCCAGGTGGTGTTGGAGCGCCTGCCGCAGCGCGCGCGGATCGCGGACGTGATGCACGACCGCCAGCGACCACGCGGCGTCAAGCAGTGGACTTGCTTCACCTAACCAGATTACGGGATGATCGGTGCCGGTACCAGGAGATTGATTTTGTAATGATACGTTTTCGCCAATACTGCTCATACTCGGACCATACCTGCGCTTGTTGTTCTGCCGCCTTGAATTTCCCTATCAGTATATCACGAACACGCGCCCCTTGCGTGGTTCAAACCGCTTCCCAACCGGGAACCGTTTGGGTTATATTTTGAGATACGGGTGAACGCCGGTACACGCCAATTTTTAATGGTTTGATCGGTGTTTATCCGCGTGCATCTGCGTCCTATGTTGATGTGGCCGAAAAGGAATCCCGCCATGAATAATCCCGATCCTCCCGTCCGGCAGTGGCACGTCCATCCCTGGCCGCCGCTGGCCTGGGCCGAAACCGTGATCAAGCTGGTGGCGATGGCCGTTGGTCTGACGGCGCTCGTCAGCGTGCTGTATGGCTCGTTCGTAGTTCCCGGCGGCGCGGCGCTGGCGCAGTTCCTCATCCTGATCGCGCTGGCGGTGGGATTGGTCGCCGCCATCGTGGACCGTTTCATCGAGCGCGAAGTGATCGCCATGTTCTTCGTGATCGGCAACAACGCCGGGCATTGGAGTATGGTGATCGCGCTGGC
>JAFGTJ010000362.1 GCA_016934195.1 Anaerolineae bacterium
CGAAAAAATGCCGAGCGGGATCAGGGCCGGAAGGTTATCGAGGATCGCGGCGGCGGGCGCGCTGAGCGCCCAGGGCAGCAGGATCAGCACGATCAGACCGCTGCTGCACAGATTTTGCACCAGACCGGGCACTCGGCCCCGCAGTGAGCGGCTGACCAGCATCACCAGCCCGTAGCCGATGCCCGACAGCGCCGCCGCGATAATGCCACCGAGCGAGTCCCAGGTCACGGTGATCTGCCGGGGATCGGCGACAAGCACCATACCCAACGCCGCGATTCCCAGGCTGATCCAGGTGTAGCGCGCGCGCGGTTCACCGACTATCCAGGGCGACAGCACCGCCACGTAGATCGGCGCGGAATTGACCAGCAGCGCGGCGATGGCGGCGGTGGTGTGCTGCACGGCATAGGTATACAGCACCACCGTCGCGCTGACGGTCAGGCCCAGGATCAGCAGTGTGCGCCACGATGCGTGATAGTCCATCACGCGGATCGGCGGACGGGTGCGCGCCATGATTCCCAGCAGGAACAGGAACGCAAACAGCGCCCGGAAAAACGCGATGGTTTGCGTGTTCAGGCCATCGACCCAGCGCACAAACGGGATCGCCAGCGAGAAGCAAAACGCCCCGGCGATTACCAGGGCGACTCCCTGCCAGGTGGTGGTGCGGTCAGTGGGGGTGGATGGGGTCGGCGTGGTCATGGAAGAATAGTGGGATGTGGGCAAGAAAGACGATATCTCAGGAAATGATGTTTGAGATTGCTTCCGCGATAAAGGGAAGCAAAACCGGAAACAGCGGGTTTGCAAAAAAAGCGAGGGATCGGATCGTCCGACGAGAAATCGGCCAGGTGTTTATGTGTTCGACATCCCGGTTCAATTTGTCCCATATTTCCAGTAGTTTCAAGTCGTCATCAAACTGAAACTCCGAACGGCCTGATAGTAGACTTGCAGATTCCTCCACAGAATCTATGATGCTAGCAGAAAGACGTTGGTGGTAACGAGTCCATTCGTCACCCGCTTTTAACAGGTACTGCTGTTGTAAGGTTTTTAAAGCACGGCGCGGTTTATAGAGAAATTCGTGGAAGACCAGGAAAAAACCGGTAGAAAAGAAGATCGATAAAAAAATCCAGGCGCTTGCATTGATGGTTTGCTCGGTTAGGCGTTGAAGAGGTGTCCCCCCGGCGATGGTGCCAATTGCAGCCTGCAATGCCAGGATAAACAGGTAAAGGTACACAACGAGACCCACTTGACCAAAGGGAGCCAGCCCACTACAGCCATCTGGATGGCGCAAGTGCAGTCGGGGAGTCAATTTATAATCATTGAGGATGATTAGAAGTATGATAAGCTGGACAAAAATCGTAATTTGCCCATAGTGTCCCAGAAACGACAGGAATACCACGTAGTAATCGGGCGTATTGGCAGGTGGCGACATCACGACACCGATCACGGTTGTAATTACTGCAACACCCAGGGTAACCACGAGGCAGATTCCCACTAACCATCGCTTGCCCGCCTCATGATTGATAAGCCAGCGGATCGGTCGTGACGGGGATGAACCCGGCTGAATTAAGTTAGATTGCTCAAGTCGCCTGATCTGTTTAGGAACGTATTGACCGAAGAAGATCAACAGAAGTAATAATAGTGGATTTCCGATTATGTCATATACGATGGCGTTCAAGTTTGGATAATAATAGTGCGAAGCTGGCGGGATACGTAAAACATCTTCTAATGTAGCTGGGCTGGCGTGTCCGGCCAGGTGATGGAGGATCAACAAAATCCCAAAATACAGGAATATAAAACCAAACCCTATAACGGCCAGTGGCAGTCGTAGCCGTCTGACAAGAATATATCCGAGTGGTTCATTGTGGTAAATCTGAAGAAAGCACTGGAATCGATGGATTTGATTATCGGTCGGCTGCTCCAACACTGGTAGCCCCCTTTCAAACAAACTCGTTTCCAGGATATAGCGAGTGGGACTTTACCGCAAACCCAGGGCTGACCAGTTTAGAGACGGCCAGCCCTGCGTATGGCGTTATAAAATTTCCGGGTGAATGAGGTTACTGCTCCAGCTCGGCCTTGACCGCGTTGTACAGCGCCTCGGCGTGCAGTTCGGCCAGCGTGTAACACGGGCCATCGAGCCAGTTCGCCAACTGCTGCGCGAGACCCTGGTCAAAGGCGGCGTGCTCCATGTTGATCGTCACGCTGCGAATTTCCGCCTCAGCGATCTGCTCCGCGATGCGTTTGGATTCTTCCTGGGGCGGGATATCGGTCATCGAGACGTTGCCCGCGCCGTCAGTCAGCAAAATCATGAGCGGCATCACGTCGGGATGGCTGAGTTTTTCGCGCTGGAAGACTTGCAGCGACAGATACAGGCCCGCCGACAGCGGTGTTTTGCCCCCGACCGGGATATCGGCCAGCGCTTTTTTCGCCAGCGTGACCGAATTGGTCGGCGGCAGCACCAACTGGGCGCGGTCTTTCTGGAAAACGACCAGTCCCACCCGGTCGCGGTGCTGGTAAGCGTCCGTCAGCAGCGACATGATCGCGCCTTTGGTGGCGTTCATACGCTCGGCAACGGCCATGCTCCAACTGGCATCCACCACGAACAGAATCAGGTTAGCGGCTTTACGCACGCGCACCTTACGCTGCAAATCTTCGCGGCGAATCGAATAGGCCAGCCCGTTTTCGTCGCGCAGCGATTCGCGCTCAAGCTGGTAAGGCGCGGCGGCGCGCAGCGTGGCATCGAACGCGATATCGTCGGTGCGATCCCCGGCGGGCCGCGCCTGGACATAGCGCCCGCTTTTGCGTTCCGTGTGCGTGCGGCTGCGGCGACCGCGCACCTTGCGCGTCAGGCGATCCAACGGGGTATTGAGATCGCGCGCCGCAAATTCCTTGCCCGGCTCGACATCCTTACCGCCATCCCACCAGTGCGCCTGCTGCGGCTGTTGGAAAATTTCCTGGCGGCCCGGTTCGGCCTGATCCTGATCTATCTCGGAGGGCTGCTGACCGGCAGGCTCGGTCAGCGTTTCGCTTTTTTTTCCTGATCCGTGACCTGCCCGCCGGTTTCCTCGGATGTCATATCGGCCTGTTCGTCGTAGTCGTCCGCGATCTGCTCCAGGCGGTCTTCGAGTTCACCTTCGTACAGCGTCGTTTCGGAGAACGGGCCGCGTTTTAAACGGTGCGGCAGCGCGAGTTCCGCCGCCAGCCGGATATCGCGTTCCGTGACCTGCAAGCGGCCCTCGAACGCGGCATGAGCGCGCGCCGTCTTCAGGATCACGAGATCGGCGCGATGGCCGTCCACCTCAAACCCGGCGGTCAGGTTGGCGATGGTAAACAGGTCACGGCGCGTATACTGCACCTGATTCACGATTTTACGCGCCACCTGAATCTGCTGTGAAAGCTGCTGTTCTTTGGGCAGCCATTCCCGCCGGAACCCTTCGGCGTCGGCGTCGAAAACAATGTGCCGTTCCAGGATCGCCATGCGGTCGCCCGCGTTGGACAAGCCGCGCACATCGACCGACAGCGCGAAGCGGTCCAATAACTGCGGGCGGAGTTCGCCTTCTTCGGGGTTCATGGTGCCCACCAGGATAAAGCGGGCCGGGTGCTGGAAGCTGATCCCCTCGCGTTCTACGACGTTGACGCCCATCGCCGCCGAGTCCAGCAGCAGGTCCACGACATGATCGTCGAGCAGGTTCACCTCGTCCACGTAGAGGATGCCCCGGTTGGCAGCCGCCAACACGCCCGGATCGAAATGGCGCTCGCCCTTCTGAATCGCCTGCTCAATGTCCAGCGTGCCAACTACGCGATCTTCGGTGGCGCTGACCGGCAGATCAATTAGCCGGGTCCGCCGCGTCTTAACCGGCAGTTCCTCGCCCCGCGCCACGCGCTCGCGGCATTCGTCGCAGAACCGTTCGGGATAGTGTGGGTTGCAGTTGAACCGGCAATCGGCCACGATCTCGATCTCCGGCAGCAGCGCCGCCAATGCGCGCGCCGCCGTCGATTTGGCCGTGCCGCGTTCGCCACGCACCAACACCCCGCCGATGCTCGGATTGACCGCATTGAGGACCAGCGCGCGTTTCATGCGCTCCTGGCCGACGATAGCAGTAAAGGGATATACAGCTTGTCGCACCGATTCGCCTCCTACCCACTTAATTGAGTGTGCCATTATAGCGCAGTCCGGCAGAGACGGGCATAGTGAGTTTTGCCGAGGTTTTACAGAGCGGTAGGACTACAGAATAGCGTGATTGTGCGGGTGTTTACCCCTTCCCTCAATCCCCTCCCCGTAAACGGAGAGGGGACTTGCTCGCGCGACCTGCTCCCCCTTTCTCCATTTACGATACCGTTGGCGAATTGTGCGCGTAGGGGCGCTGCTTGCTGCGCCCTGTTGCTTTTGCCAGGGGCGCGGCGAGCAGCGCCCCTACGCAAATGCGACGGCGATAGGTTCGCCAACGGTATCATTTACGGGGAAAGGGGGCGCGCGCCGGAGGCGCGTCGGGGGATAG
>JAFGTJ010000363.1 GCA_016934195.1 Anaerolineae bacterium
ATTCTCCGGTGGGATAGTCCCTGGGGCGTCGGGTATCCGGGCTGGCACATCGAATGCTCCGCCATGTCCCGGAAATACCTGGGTGATACGTTCGACATTCACGGCGGCGGGATGGACAACATTTTCCCGCATAATGAATGTGAAATCGCACAGAGCGAAGCGGCCAACGACGCGACCTTTGCCCGCTACTGGATGCTGGTGGGCAGCTTGAATGTGCCGGATGAGTTCGGCATTCCGGTTAAGATGTCTAAAAGCCTGGGCAATTTTTATACCATTAAGGACGCGCTCAAGCTGCACCGGCCCGAAGTGCTGCGTACCTTTATTCTCAGCGGCCATTACCGCAGCCCGATTGTGTTTAGCGAAGATGCGCTCGACTCGGCCAGCAAGGGCTGGGATCGCATTTACGGCGCGGTGCGGCTGGTCCGCGAAAAACTGCGTCAGGCGGAAGCGGGCGAAGCTGGGAATGCTTTCCTGGACGTGCTGGACCGTTCCAAACAGGCTTTTATTGACGCGATGGACGACGATTTCAACGCGCCCGGCGCATTGGCCGCGCTCTATGACCTGACGCGCGAAGTCAACACGCTGCTCAACAGCGATCAGGCTGTTGGCAAAAGCGTTTTGGAAGCGATTGACGGTTTGTACCGCGAGTTGGGCGGCGATGTGTTAGGGATTGTGCCGGATGAGACGATCACGGCGGCGGGCGGCGCGGCCAGCGCCGAACGTGAGGACGGGTTGATCCGGCTGCTTATCGATCTGCGCGCCGAGGCGCGGGTGGCAAAAGATTTCGCCAAAGCCGACCAGATTCGGAACCAGCTTTTGGACCTGGGTGTCACGTTAGAAGATCGCCCGGATGGAACGATCTGGCGGGTGGGGGCATAATGGCACAGTATTTGTACGGACGTTGGCCGGTCCTGGAAAGTCTGCGCGCTGAGCGGCGTAGCTTTCAGCAGTTGTTGCTGGCTGAAGGGGTAGACGAAAAGGGCGCGGTTGAAACCATCCTGAAAACGGCGCGTGACCGGGGCGTTAATATGCGCCGGGTGCCGCGCCGTATCATCGACGATCTGGCAAAAGATGCTAATCACCAGGGTGTTGCCTTGCGCGTCGGAGACTACCCGTATGTGAGCCTGGACGCGATTTTAGCGACGGCGGCTGAACGGGATGAAAAGCCGTTTTTGTTGGTTCTGGACCTGCTCAAAGACCCTCAGAATGTCGGCGCGTTGCTGCGTGTTGCGGATTCGGTCGGCGTGCATGGCGTCGTGTTGCAGGAACGGCGCGCGGTGGAGGTGACTCCCGCAGTAGTGAGCGCCTCGTCCGGTGCGGTCGAACATCTCAACATTACGATGGTCACGAATCTGGTGACGGCAATGCGCCGGTTGAAAGAGGAAGATATCTGGCTCATTGGGCTGGATATGGGACCGGGTGCGACGGCGTTTGACCGGGTAGACCTGGATCGCTCCATTGCGGTCGTCATGGGCAGTGAGGGCGAGGGACTGCGCCGCCTGGTGCGCGAAACATGTGATCTGAGCATTGCGATCCCGATGCGTGGGCATGTGTCCAGCCTCAATGTGGCAACGGCGGGATCGATTGCGTTGTATGCCGCGTGGCAGGCGCGCGAATGGCAAGGCTGGACGCCTGCCACGTAACCGCGCCATTCAGTGACACTCGGCATTTACAATTGTGTCAAGCGTAACTGTTCCGTTTGACTCAATTTTTGTAAACTGATAGTAAGGAAGCCGATCCCGGTCACCGAGAACCAACACTCACTGTATAGGGCAATCATCACCGTTTATAACGGCCAGCCCACCTAAGTCTTTAGGTTCTACAGAGCAACCGGGATTGGCTTCCTGCTGTTTGTACGCTGTTTCATATTTGCTGCAAGCTGAGCGTAGAGAAGTCGTAGTGTGCGTGGGGCGAATAAACTTTGACAGTCGCCAGGGGCAGTGTTACGATTCGGTAGACGCGCACGGTATAGGCGATGCAGCCTACGCAGCACAATATACTCACCACATTGTGGCCGGGGGGCAAGTCTCGCCGGTTGTTTGTTTATAGGCAGCAGGCGACATGCGAGTCAAATGAGACGGAGTGACAGCATATGTATATCCGGCGTGATAAGTCCAACCTGCATTTTGGCCGTCAGGCGCGGCGGCGTGGCAGCGGTACATTTTTGGTCGTCTGGCTGATTGTCATGGCGCTGGTGATGGCCGTTATCTGGCGGTTTAACACCGTTCAGAACTGGGTTTTAGCCAGTGTGGGTGCGGACCCAACGACGACTCCTGACGCGGTGACACTGGCCCGGTTAGGGGAGCGAACGTATCTGGCAGGTGATCTGGAAGCCTCAATTGGATATTACGGGCACGCGGCTCAACTGATGCCAGACAATATCGATATCCTGTTTGAATATGGTCGTATGTTGATCTACCGCAGTTATGCCGGGCGGAGCTTTGCTTTCCGGGCCGAGCAAGCCCTGGCGGTTGCAGAACAGGCCGTTGAAGCGGATCCAAATAACGCGCGCGCGCAGGCGCTGCTGTGTATCGCACTGCTGGAAAATGACCGAACCGACGAAGCCATTACCGCCGGACTGCGGGCGCAGGACCTCGCCCCGACGTATGCCGAAGCGCGCGCTTACCTCTCGATGGCCTATCGCGGGGCCGGGCGGCCCAATCAGGCATTCGCCAAAGCCGATGAAGCGGTTGAATTGAATTCTGACAGCCTGGATGCCCGGCGCGCGTTGGCGATGAGCCTGGCCTATGTGGGTGAATATGACGCTGCGGTCCAGCAGTACGAGCGCGCCATCCAGATTCACCCCCGGTTTGATGCGCTGTATTTTGAGTTGGCTGCTTACTATAAGGCCCAGAGTAACTACGACGCCGCGATTGATGCCTATGATGCGATACTTAAGATGGAGTCCGATAACGTTAAGGCCTATACACGCAAGTGTGAAACGTTCTTTACCATGCGTGAAGACCAACTGGCCCAGGAAGCGTGCGAACAGGCGATCCAGCTTGATCCCACGTATCCCGAAGCCTGGCGGCAGCTTGGCATGGTGCAGTATACCCGGCGCAACTTTGAAGGCACTATCGAATCGCTTGAATTGTGTTCCCAGTTGCAGACTGAACAAGCAGTTCCGTTGGAAGAACAGGAAATCGAGTGTTATTACATTCGAGGATTGGCCCATGCGCTGTTGGCGCGGTGTGATGAAGCCTGGCCGGTTTTGCAAACGGCGCTTGAGATGAATCCACCGGAAAATATTAAGGGATTTATCAATGAGGGGTTGATGCTGTGTGTTGATAACACGGACGACTACAGCATTGACGATGTTCCAACCGCGATCCCCCCCACGCCGATTCCACCGGAACCAATCGGTATTTTCTAGGGCGTTATCAGGGACACTTTATATGTATCTGCGGACACCCAAACGATATCGCACTCGGCGGCGGCGATTGCGCTTGTTCTCGGCGCGCACCGTTGTTTTTTTGCTGTTGATTCCCGTGATTGGGGCGGTAGGCTGGTATGTGTGGGAAAACCAGCAGGCGGTGCGCGATACGGTACTCCCGGAGATCGAGGGGATGGTGGACAATATGCAGACTCAAGTAGCCGTACAGCCTACCCCCACCGTAACGCCCAATCTGGCGATAGCAAAATCGTCGTGTCTCAATGCCGACCGGCTGGGAAATACCGAGGAAGCGATCCGGCAGTGCAGTATCCTGGCCGAAAGTTCCCCGAATGATGTGGAGTTGTATTTCAAAGTCACTCACATGCTGGTGATCACGTCCAATTTTGGACAGGATGCCGAACGGTTGGCCGAAGCGCGTGAGTTTGCCGAAAAGACCATCAACGCCAATCCTGAAGCGCCGCACGGTTGGGCTATTCGCGCCATGACGTTAGACTGGGGTGGTGACTATGGCGGTGCATTGGCCTCGGCGCTGCACGCCCGGTCCCTGGACGATACATTTGCCCCCACCTATGCTTTTCTGGGCAGCATTTATGAGGAGTTAGGGCAGTATGACGTGGCGCTCGGTTATCTCAACCAGGCGCGGGAGATGGATACCGCCGGGTTGGTGTTAGCCGATACATTTCGCACTCTGGGCGCACTTTATAACACGCAGGGCGACCGTGAAGAGGCGGTCAAGAATTACGAGTTGGCGCTGCAACAAGCGCCCCAACAGGCCTATATCGCTATTGAGTTGTCGTTTATCTATATGGCGTTGCAGGAGGTTGACACCGCCATTCAGGTGCTTGTTAGCGCCCTGGAAAAGAATCCCGGCGATCCGGGCGTACTGTGGGCGTTGGGCGTCGCGCATTTCAGGAGCGGGATGAAAGAACGCGCCTATGAGTATTACCAGCGCTGTCTGGATAACGACCAAAATAACGTCCTGTGCCTGTCGTATCTCGGTGGCCTGTATTTCTTCGATGGCGACTATGTGACAGCATCCAACAATCTCGAACGCGCGATCCGGTTGGGATCGGATGATCCCGATGATTTCTTTCAAATGGGGCGTTCGCTGTCAGCGATGGACCGCTGTCCTGAAGCAACCACGTATTTGCAGCAGGGATACGATCTTGTGACCGAACGTGGGCAGTTTGACAAACAGGCGAATTTCATCAACGCGCTGCAAGATTGCGGCGTTTCGATCACGTCAGGTCAATAGTGCCGGACCCATAACACCAGGATAGCAAAACGAATTTCTTATACATTTCTAATTGCTTCTCGCTAGCACACAGCGCTTGTGAGTGCTAATTTATGCTTGACAGCCGCCCTGGGGGTTGGTAAGATGAGGCATAGGTTAGCACTCACTTGGTTTGAGTGCTAATGTGCTGAATATGCTGACCGGACCTACGGTTAGGGAGGTAATAGAGATGGTTTTGAAACTGCGTCCGCTCGGTGATCGTGTGGTGGTTGAGCCGGTTGAGCGCGAAGAAACTTTTGCTGGTGGTGCGCTCGTGCTGCCTGAGACAGCGAAAGAAAAACCGCAGCAGGGCCGCGTTGTTGCGGTAGGCCCCGGTCCTCGTGACGAGGATGGGGATCACATTAAGATGGACCTCGCGGTAGATGATCTGGTGTTGTTTGCCAAGTACGCGGGCACCGAGATCAAAGTTGACAACAAGAAACTGCTGATTTTGCGGGAATCTGACATCCTGGCAGTGATTGAAGAGTAATTCAAGGGAGATAGGCAACAATGGCGAAGCAGCTAGTCTTTGATCAGGAAGCGCGCGCGGGCTTGAAGGCTGGGATTGATATCCTGGCGAAAGCCGTGATG
>JAFGTJ010000364.1 GCA_016934195.1 Anaerolineae bacterium
CATGACCTACCAGCGCTCCGCCGATCTGAGCTACGGTCGCCTGTATATGACGCTGCCCAGCGGAGCCGTGATCTATCTCGTGGAAAATACCTGGGGCATGGAGGTCGTCGGGTAATAACCAGAACGCCTTACTCCTTTTAGCCCCTATCCCCCCAACCCCCTTTCCCCGCAAGCGGAGAAAGGGGGAGAGGCGGTTCGCCAACGATATCGCTCATGGATGGGGGAAAATGTCGCGGGGTGTGGGGTGAGGGACTTAATACATCGCGCCGCGTATCACCGCATCCAGGGCTTGCAGCGTGAGCATGTTGCGGGCCTGAAAACCTCCGTCGCTCAGGTGCCAGCCATCAAACGCGGTGCCGTGATTGGGCCGCCATTCCAGGTCTACCCACAGATTCATTAGCGGGATATTGTAGTCCATCGCCACCTGGACGATGATCTGGTTGTACAACATATCCTGGCCGGGATAATCCTGGCGGCGCGGGAACGTGCTCAGCAGCGGGATCGTGCCCATGTCAATCGCCTGCTGGATCACCTGCCGCAAGCCCTGGTCGAACTGCTGCGGCGTGGTAATCAGCAGGTCCATTGTCCCCAACATGATCACGATCACGCTGGAATTATGCACATGGATTTCGCATTGCAGCGGTGTTTCTCCCGGCTGGCACACACGCGGATCGGCCAGTGTGGGTGCGAGCGCGGCAACGGTCGTATAACCCGAATCCGCCGCGTAGCTGCGCAGCCCAAACGACGCCCCAAACTGCGCCACAACATGCATCAGGTTTTCCGGTACGCCGCCCTCTTCCGCGTGTGGGACCAGGAAACGCGGATCGGTCGTCAGGCAGTCGCCCACCTTCGAGAGTACGTGCCGGTCCCGGTCCAATGCGCGCCCGGTCAGGTAAATTTCGCGCGCGCGGCTCAGGTTCGCGGGCACGGGTGGATAATCGTTCAGGTTGATGCCGGACACTCGCGTTTCGTCAAACCCGGCATACGGGATCGGCGTGCTCGAAACCGGGGATGCACCGGGGGCCGCCGCTTCAGCCGGGTCCGCTGCCGGAGGGGGCGCAGGCGCGGCGACCACCTCGTCGCTGACCGGCAGATTCCAGGCATTGAAGCCGTCCGTGAAAACTACATACAGACCCGCCAGCCAGCCCCGGTAAGTATGATCGGGCGTGCGGGCGAGCACCCACGACAGGTCCCCGGTGCGCGCTTCCGCGATCAGGCCGGTATTGGCTGCCAGCGTGGTGATCACAGCGTAGCCGGTGCCGGGACCGCTGCGCATGTTCAGCATATAGGTGGTCCAGGTATCCGGGTCGCCCTGGGCGGATACAGGCGCGATCACTCCGCTGAGCACCATCGCAACCGCCACAAGACCAATGACGACTCGTTTAGATAGCATGATGCGGTGTTCTCCCTCATGATTTTATGATATCTTTACGATTCATTATGATACTCAACAACCCAACGGGCGCAACTCCCGGCCCGTCCAGCCGTATTGATCTAACGTATTGGATAAGCACAATGCAGCGACTTTTTAAGGAAAAAATATCATGAGCGAGATTGTATATCGCAGTTTCCAGCCGGACACCGATATCGAAGCCGTTGTCGAACTGGGCAACCTGTGCGGCAAGGCCGACGGTCACGAACAAGTCGTAACCGTCGAGGATATCCAGCACCAGTTGGCCGCGCCGTTCATCGATCCTGAGCGCGATATCCTGGTCGCGGTAACGGTGGACGGTCCGGCAAAGGACCACATCGTCGGGCTGTGCAACACGATCCTGCTGCCGGATGGCGGTAAAGCCTTCGGCGGCGGCAACGTGCATCCCGACTACCGCCGCCAGGGGATCGGGCAGCACATGGTCCAGGTCCTCGACGCGCGCCTGCGCGCCCGCGCCGAGGCCGAGTTCCCGCCGGAGCAGCCGGTGTATATCCAGCGCGCTGCCCGCGATACCATCACCGGCGCAATCAAGCTGTTCGAGTCGGAGGGGTACGAGGAAATACGCCAGTTTTACACCATGCGGATCGAGTTCAACGGGCCAATCCCGCCGCCCGAATTCCCGGACGGGATCGAGCTGCGGCCCTTCGACCGGGAACGGCACGGTCGCGCCGTCTACGAGGCCGATCAGGAAGCTTTCCGCGATCACTGGAGTCCGGTCGCGCTGTCGTTCGAGGACTGGCAGCACATGATATTCAACACGCAGCACTTCGATCCCGGCCTGTGGTTCATTGCATGGGACGGCGATCAGGTGGCCGGGAGCAGCCTGTGCCGTCCCTTTGGCGAAGGCGATCCCGATCTGGGATGGGTGGGCGAGTTGAGCGTGCGGCGTCCCTGGCGGCGGCGCGGATTGGGGTTGGCGCTGCTGCGGCACAGTTTCCACGTCTTCCAGCAGAAGGGATTCACGCGGGCCGGGTTGGGCGTGGATGCGTCCAGCAAAACCAACGCCGTCGCGCTCTACGAGCGGGCCGGGATGTTCGTGTATAAGCGCAGCCTCGCCTACCGCAAGGTGCTGCACGGCGATCCGGCGCTGATTGAGGATTAGCCCTCCCCACTGCTCGCCGCCCCCGTCCCCTGCCGGACGAAGCGCACCCGCGCCACGCGCATCCCGTCCATGGTTTCGACGTGTACGTCATACCCGCCATACGCCACCGTATCCCCCAATTCGGGAATGCGGTCCAGGCACTCGACCACGTAGCCGCCGATGGTCGCGGCCTGGGTGGTGTGTTCCGGTTCGCCAAAACGCTCGATGACGTCGCTCATGCCGGTCAGCCCGTCCAGGACCACCACGCCCGCCGATGGACTGGACGGTAAATTGAGGCTGTCGTCGAACTCGTCGCGCACGTCGCCGACCAGTTCTTCGAGAATGTCTTCCATCGTCGCCAATCCCGCCATGCCGCCGTATTCGTCCAGCACAATCGCCACATGGGACTTGGTGCGCTTCATGGCGTCCAACACCTCGTCTACCCGCGCCATCGCCGGAACGAACAACGGATCGCGCAGCAGCGGTTTCAAATCGAGCGTGCCGCCGTCGGACAGCAGGGACGGTTGGGCGATGATCGCGTCGAGCAGGTCTTTGGTATGCAGTATGCCCACCACATGATCGATCCCGCCCGCGTAGACCGGGTAGCGCGAATGGTGCTGCGCCGCCACCAACCGCAGCAGCACCGGCAGCGCGATTGCCTGCGAGATGCCGTCCACCTCTACACGCGGCTGCATCACTTCGCGCACTGGAATATCGCCAAAATCAAACACGTTGCGGATCAGGCGTTCCTCGCTGGCTTCCAACACTCCGGCCTCGCGGCTGGAATGGACCAGCATCGCCAGTTCCTCAATCGAGTGGACCTGTTCGTGTCCGCTGGCCGGTTCAAACCCCATCAGCCGCACGACCGCGTTCCCGACGCTGTTCATCACGAAGATCACGGGCCGGAAAAGGCGCAAGAACCACGTCGTAGGCCGCGCCACAATGATCGCGGTTTTTTCCGCTCGCTGGAGCGCAATCGACTTGGGAGCCAGTTCGCCAAACACGATATGCAGCATTGTCACCAGCCCAAACGCGACCCCGAATTCGAGCGTGTGACGCAGTGTTTCGGCCCCGTGCTCCGGCAGGAACAGGTCCAGCAGCGGCTCGAACAGGTGCGCGACCGCCGGTTCCCCGATCCAGCCCAGGCCCAGGCTCGCCAGCGTGATGCCGAGTTGAGTAGCAGCGATGTAGCTGTCCAGGTGCTCGATGGCCTGCTGTGCGGCGCGTGCCCCGGCGTTGCCTTCCTCGGCCAACTGGGTAATGCGTGTGCGCCGTGCGCCAACGAGCGCAAATTCGGCGGCCACGAAGAAGCCGTTCATGAAGACCAAGACGGCAACGGCCACCAATCCTAATGCGGTTCCCATGCGGTTTATCTGCTCCGGTTGCGATCCAAATTTCGCTCAGAGCTAACCTTAACAGACTCGCCGCAATCACACAACAAATAACGCCCCGGTCTGTCCACCAGTCACCGGGGCGTTTGCATCCTGCGCCTGCAATTTACCAGCATCCGATTGATTATACCGGGGCGGACCACCCATCCCGCACCGCGCGCGCCATAAATACCAGCGCATCAGCCTCGGACACGCGCCCATCCACAATATCCGCGATCCAGGCCAGCGCCTCGCGCTCGTCCATGTGGAACGCCAGCGCCACCGTCCGCGCCTCGCGGATACGGTCGTTGCGCTGCCCCAACGCGATCCACTCGCGCAGGTCAAGGTCCTGGTAGGTGTTGAGCTTCGGTGTGTTCATCGTCGTTATCATCTCCACGCCCCCCGGTGATTGCTGCATGGCGCTTCGATCCTTTAGACGTAGAATATCACCGAAAAGTTCCGCCCACCTCAACGGTTACGCCACGTCTACCCTGCCGCGCCACTACGACGGGTACGCGACCGGGATATCCTCGTCTTTGAAGGCGTGTTCCAGCGCGGCCAGCGCGTCCCGTTCCAAGATGCTCTGCTGCACAATCCCGGCCACCAACACCCGCGCGCGGCGCTCGTCCAGGCAGTAGGCATAAATGCTCGTCCGCGCGTCCCGAATCGTCCCGTTCTGGCGGCCCAATGCCAACCACTCGTGTAATTTTTCGGCCTGCTGTTCCATCTGCTGATCCATTATGTTCACACCCCTGATGAGCGTCCCACAACGCCCCTATACCACCCAATCTTGTTTTTATCCTGTTCTTACTGTAGCGCACCCGCGCATCTGCCAACTTGACCGGACCCCCATGTACCCCCGGCGGCAGCCTGACGCTACCCATACGCCGCCCGGGTCCACGAATGGCCTGTTGCTGACTTGGGATGTGTGCGTGAAAACGGCCTCACCCCCCGGCCCCGACGCAACCGCAGGTTGCGCCTCCATTCGAAATGGAGAGGGGGAGAAAACAAGCAACGGCGAACATGCAAGTCCCCCTCTCTAGCTCGGCTGGAGAGGGGGATTTAGGGGGTGAGGCCGTTTTTCCTGACAACTCGATGTTGTTGGCGAATTGGGCGCGTAGGGGCGCTGCTTGC
>JAFGTJ010000365.1 GCA_016934195.1 Anaerolineae bacterium
GCAAGCAGCGCCCCTACAAGGTGGATTCGCTAACCGCACCCGTTTATCTGTGCCCCGAACTTGAGCAATTGGGGAGATATGGCTATGTTGAAACGTGGGTTGTTGATCGTGTTGTTGGTGGCATTAACGGCAGTGCCGGTCGTGCTGGCCCAGGACGCCCCGCCCGAAGTGGTGGTCCGCGAGATCACGCTGACCGGCCCGGCGGCGGCTCCCCGCGCCGAGATATCCGGCCTGGACTGGTACGGCGATTGGCTGCTGTTGCTGGCAGAAAACCCCAACATCTACGCCACTGACAACTATGCCGGGATGTTTTACGCGCTGCCCAAAGCGGACATCCTGGCCTACCTGGATTCCGACGATCCCGCGCCGCTGGAACCGGTAGCCGTTCCCGTGATCGCGCCAGATATCGCGGCGACCGTGCCGGGGTTTGACGGTTTTGAGGCGGTCGCTTTCGCCGGAGACGATCAGGTTTTCCTGATGATCGAGGCGATTGGGAATGACGGCTCTATGCGCGGATATCTGGTGCCGGGTACGGTCGGCGCGGACCTGGAATCGATCACGCTGGACCTGGACGCGATGGTCGAGATTTTGCCGCAGTCGGACACCTTCAATATGTCCTATGAAAGTCTGCTGATTTTGGATGATACGGTGGTGACACTCTACGAGATCAACGGCGCGGGTATCAATGCGACGGCGCAGGCGTTGGTATTCGGCCTGGACCTGACTCCGCAGGACTCGCTGCCGCTGGCGCATCTCGACTACCGCCTGACCGACGTAACGGCGGTCGATGAGGACGGCATATTCTGGGCAACGAACTATTTCTACCCCGGTGAGGATTTTTTGCTGCCGGAGGTCGATCCGCTGGTCGAGATGTACGGCGAGGGTGCGACTCATACGGAATATCCGCACGTCGAGCGGTTGGTGAAGTTCCAGGTCACGGAGGACGGGATCGTACTGGCTGACGCGCCGCCCATCTGGTTAGAACTGCCCGGCGAAGATGCTCGCAACTGGGAAGGCATCGCCCGGCTGGATGACCGGGGTTTCCTGCTGGTCACGGACAAATACCCGCAGACGATCCTGGGGTTTGTGGCAACGGAAGAATAGGGCCTAAAAAACCTCACCCCCCGGCCCCTTCTCCATTCAAAATGGAGAGGGGGAGAACCCAGGCGCGACTGCTACAAAGTCCCCCTCTCCGCGCGTGGAGAGGGGGATTTAGGGGGTGAGGTAAAACCCTACGCCTGCTTCACCAGCGTCACAATTGTCACGCCGTCGCCGCCTTCTTTGGGCTTGCCGGTTTCGTAGCGCTGCACCAACGGGTGGCCGTGCAGCCGGTCGCGGACCGCCTGCCGTAACGCGCCGGTCCCTTTGCCGTGAATGATCCGCACAAACGGCATTCCCGACATATACGCCGCGTCGAGGTAGTCTTCCATACTGGGGATCGCGTCCTCGATGCGCTGGCCGCGCATGTCCAACTCAAGGCCCGGTGTCGCGGTCTTGGTGGAAACTTCGGTGCGAGTTGCGGCGCGACCACGCGGACCGATGGCGATGCGCTTCTGCTTCTTGTCGCGCTTGCTCTCGGTCTTGGAACGGTACGTCAGATCGCCCAGGTTGGCACGCAGCCGCAGCCGCCCGACCATGACCTCGGCATCCGATGCGCTCAGTTCGGTGATCTGACCCTCGGCGTTGAGCGTACTCACCCACACCAGATCGCCCACGCGGAAATCGGGCGTATCCCCATTGTCACCAGGAACCTGGGACTCCGGGACTGGCAGCGCCAGCATATTCTCGTCCAGCGTGGCGGTTTCCTGCTCCACCTGCTTGATGATATCGAGCGGCTGACCGGCGGCCTGCAAACGTTTCCGCATCCGGCGAATCTCACTGCGCAGCGCTTCGAGTTCGTTGTCCGCTTCCTCGCGGGCTTCGGTCAGGACTCGCCGCCGTTCTTCCTCGATCTCGTGCAAACGACCGCGCAGTTCGGCGCGCAGTTCTTCGGCTTTCTGGAACGACTCGACCTGGGCACTGGCGGCGCGGCGAGTTTCTTCGCGTTTCCTGTGGATTTCGTCCAGCAGGTCGTCCGCCGCCAGATCGGTATCACCCACCAGGGCGCGCGCGCTGGCAATGATCGGCGCGTGCAGCCCCAGTCCCTCGGCAATCGCCAGAGCATTCGAGCGTCCCGGCAGGCCAATGATCAGCCGGTAGGTGGGCGCGAGCGTTTTCAGGTCGAATTCCACGCTGGCATTGCTGACACCGGCTTTTTCGTGCCCGTAGATTTTGAGTTCGGGGTGATGGGTCGTGACCAGCGTCGTGATGCCGCGCCCGACCAGTTCGTCCAGCAGCGCGCGCGCCAGGGCCGCGCCTTCGGTCGGATCGGTGCCCGCGCCCAACTCGTCCAGGATCACGAGCGTTTGCTCGTCGGCGTCTTCCAGAATCCCGATGATATTGGTCATGTGGGACGAGAAGGTCGATAGCGACTGCTCGATGCTCTGTTCGTCCCCGATATCGGCGAACACTTCGCGGAACACCGACAGCTTCGAGCCGTCATCGACCGGAATGTGCAGCCCACACTGGGCCATCAGCACCAGCAGGCCGACCGTTTTCAGCGCGACGGTTTTCCCGCCGGTATTCGGCCCGGTGATCACCAGCGTGAACACGTCTTCGGCCAGTTCCATGTCAATCGGCACAACCGTTTTGGGATCGAGCAGCGGGTGCCGCGCCTGCTTGAGCAAAAGCGTGCTGCCGGGATGGGGATGCGGCGCGTCACGGAAATCGAGCAGTTCCGGCGCGGTCGCTTCCAGGGCGTTGGCGTACTTGGCTTTGGCGAGTGCGAGGTCCAGCAGGGCCAGCGTCTCGACCGTGCGCGTGATATATTTGGCTTCGTGGCTCACCATCTCGCACAGTTCGCGCAGAATGCGGCGGACCTCGTTTTCTTCTTCGAGTTCCAGTTCGCGCAGCGCGTTCCCCATCTCGACCGCCGACAGCGGCTCGATGAACAGGGTCGCCCCGCTGGAACTCTGGTCGTGGACGATGCCGGGAATCCGGCCCTTGAACTCGGCCTTGAGCGGAACCACGTAGCGCCCGTGCCGCTGCGTGACCAGCGTTTCCTGCAAATACTGGGCGTTATTGGCGTTGTGGACGATATTGTTCAGCTTACTGTGCAGCCGGTCGAACGCGATGCGAATGTCGCGCCGCACGCGGGCCAGCTTGGGACTCGCGGAGTCGAGCACCTGGCCGGTATCGTCCAGTACGCGCCCGATCTCGCCTTGCAGCGCGGTGCATTCTTCCAGGCGTTCGGCCACCGCTGCCAGCGTGGGAAACTGGCCCCTGAGCCGGGTCAGGATGCGCCGTAACGTGGTGGCCTGCCGCAGCGTGGCGCGAATGTCGAGCAGCGCTTGCGGTTCGATGACCACGCCGCGTTCGGCGCGGGCCACTTCGGGCCGCACGTCGCGCGCGCCGCCAACCGTGATGTTATCATGCGCTTCCAGCAGGCCGCGCGCTTCGGTGGTTTCGTTGATACGATCCTGGGCTTCGTCCAGGTAGGGAGTCGGTTCCAGGCTCAGCGCGAGTTCCTGGCTGAGCGAAAACGCGGCATAGCGCGCTAATTGGTCCAGGATTTTCGGCAGTTCGAGTGTATGCGCCGATTTGAGTTTCATCGTCTGTATTCGTCCTGTGGTTGTTGGTTACTGGTTGTTGGTGACTGGTTTTTAGTGATTGGTTATTGGTTGTTAGCTAGCGGCTGAAAGCTGACCGCTGACGGCTTAACAACCAAAAACGCCGCGAGATGTCCGATCCGACTCTCGCGGCGCGATGAATTCGTGCCAGGTGTATAGTGCTCGCGCGACTAGAGGCGCACCCCGGCGGATAACTTCGCGGCAGGTTCGGATATCGAACTGCGATAACGCAACCGACTGACTTGTACCACCGGACGCCTCCTTTCTTCAGGATTCTACTACTGCGGACGATACGACCGGGAACAGTATAGCCGCCAACCGTTCGCGTGTCAACGGTGGACCGCCGCATTTTCCAGGACAAACTCATTCTAACAAAAAGATCACCGCCTAGGTCGCGGAGGCCGCAGAGATAAAAGAAGGTAAGAGGAAAAAATGAGAAAAACTCTTCTTCCTTTTCTCTCCTCGGCGCTCTGGGCGTGCTCTGCGGTAAAAATTTAGTTTCAATGATTTAGCCCTGGTCGCATTTTCCGGTCGCTCCGGGCTAATGCGTGTACAATGAGGCACGGAGGAACGAGTCATCTGAGTGAAATGGGTGGAACAAAACATGACGGACCCAACACCTGAACCTACCACGTCCATCTGGAGCCGTTTACCCTCCATAGTCTGGATTATATTGGTGGTGGGTGGAATCATCGGTGTGATCGCCGGATTCATCGGGTTGTTTTACGCCCTGAGCCATATTGAGGGTTTTGCCTCGATATTGATGCTGCTGGTCGCCTGGGGCATCATTCGTTTTTTTGCAGGGAATCCAACCGCTTCCCCGCCGGTTAACGTACCCCCGTTGATCAAAGCGGTGGCGATTGTGTTTTTCGCGTGCATGGGGATGGCAATCGACCAGACTGGCAACATTGTCTATAACCAGCCGATTGAATGGTTGTTCTGCCCATCAGAAACGACGTTGGAGCGAGGCGTATCTGTCACCCATCCGTTACCGGGACGCACGGACGTTACCCAGGAATTCTCATGTGTGGCAACGGTTAACGGGCAGCCGGAAGTCGTGGATCAGCCTGGAGTATTGGCAGTAATCGCCACGCGCTTCGTAGAATACGTGCTAATCGGGTATGCGTTGGTGGCCTTGAACCGGGTGTACAATGCCATACGTGTGCGGCGGTCCGCTGTTCCTGCTTGAGCGGGATTTACTGTTCTACAGAAGGCGAGGCATACCGCCACCACCGTTTTTTTCCCAGGACCGGGGGCCTACTCAAACCCCCTGAAGCCATCCGGCAGATTGTCCATGCCGGGACCCATGATGGGTTCATCTACCAGGGCCGGGGCGGGCAGCGCCAACGGCGAACGCGGCGCAGCCAGGCGCGGCATGATCGTCAGCAGCGACGACCGGTATAACAGATCGCGCCCATACATGATCACCGCGCCGATCCCGGCCAGCGCGGAGATCAACTCGATGATCAGGCCAAGCGCGGGCACTGGCGCGTTGGTCGCCAGCACAAACACCGCTGTGCCCAACGCCAGCGTCGTGATCCAGCGCCGCATGGTTCCGACCCCGGAAGCGTGGAAAGCGTAGCGGTAAATCAACTGGCCGATCACGAAGCTGATCACGATCCGGCCCATAAAAAATAGCAGGAAGCTAAACCCACCGGCCAGCATACCCGTAACGATCAGCACCAGGATGCCCAGCATCAGCGTCAGCCCGTTGAGCTTGATCAGGTACAGCAGCGCTACCAGGATCAGGCCGATTCCCATCACGATGATCAGGATCGGCACCGACAGCATAAACGTGATCAGGCCCCAGCCCACCGTCGAGATCGCACGCCGCCGGACGTGCAGCGCCGGGCGTTTGATCACGTTGGGCACCGTGTACAGCCCCACCACCCCCAGGATCATGATCGTGAGAAAGTCGCGCAGGGAGTCGATGAAATAGTCCCACAGGAGTCGAGCGGCGGCGTCGGCCTGACCGACCTTCGTGATATCGCTCGGCCCGCCGGTTTTGTTGAAGATCACACGGCCCTGCACGGTATCGGGCGGAATCAGGCTCACGGTGGAGGATTTGTACTGCACGTCCCGGCCCACCAACGCATCCTCCGCAATCCACAAGCCGGGATTATCGAACGACAGGTCGTAGACCGGCAGGTGCGGCACGTCAGGACGGCGGCGCGCATCCCCGACCGAAGCATCCACGCCCCCCACAACCACGCCGTCAATTTGCAGCGCTTCCCCGGCAAAATCTACGTCACCGCCGACCGTGCCCAGGACGCGGGCCTGATAGCCGCGCACCAGCAGGTCGCCGGGCAGCACGACTCCGGCCCGCAGCTCGGTATTGATGGCAACGGCGGCCACGTCGATACGGGGGTTAGAAAAATGCGCGCTCTCGTACACAATCGCCGTGATTCCGGCGAAATGCACATCGTCGCCCACCTGTCCGCGCACTTCCAGCTTGCCGCCACCGGCCCACACGTCGCCGGTCACGACACCGGTTGACTCAATGGTAATTTCGGACGCCGCGCCGATCAGGTCGCCTTCGATGGTGCCGTGTATTTCAACGATGCGGCAGAAGAAGTAAAAATCGTCGATGATGCGCTGGTCCTGGCTCACGATGCATTTATCGCCGCGCATCCCATCGGACGCTTCCACACTGCTGGCGGCCCAGATCAAACTGAGCAGCAGCATACTGATGAGCAGGAGGCGGCGTCGGGCAATCGGCATCGTGTCTATCCTGAATGAGCGGACCAGCAGGGCTATTGTAGCCGTTCGTGCCGGATCACACAAAGCCCCCACGCGCAAAAGGGTTCACGAACAACCTATTGCTAATTTGTGGCGCGTGCGTAACAAACGGCCTCACCCCCCGGCCCCTCTCTATTCAAAATGGAGAGGGGGAGATGTGGTAGTGTTCACCTCGGCAAGTCCCCCTCTCCAGCAGAGCTAGAGAGGGGGATTTAGGGGGTGAGGCCGTGCCGCCTACCAACTCGATGTTGTTGGCAATTGGGCGCGTAGGGGCGCTGCTTGCCGCGCCCCGGTCAAAAAAACAGGGCGCAGCAAGCAGCGCCCCTACGAAATGTGGTCCCATTAAATTCGCCAACAACATCAACTCGTTCGTGGACCACGCGCAAAAATTCACCATGAAGACACCGCCATCACGGGTGGGGAAGTGATAAGAGACGGGAAAAATCCTTCTCATTCGGTGAGTTGTTCGGCCCAGGGCGGCACAAAACGCCCTTCCATGAACTCCAGCAAATAGCCCGGTGTGGGATGGTGTACGCGCCGGATCGCATCGATCACGGCGGCCCGGTCGTAATCCACCCGCCGGAACTCGACCCGCACACCGTCCGAATCCGCGTCCAGGATCGCGTAGCTGGCGCGCGTGTCGCGGGCGGGCGAATTGCTGACGCTGCCGGTATTGATCAACCGGACTCCGCCAACGGTCCGGTCCAGCGGCCAGTGGATGTGCCCCACGATCACCAGATCGGCCTCGCAGCCGTCCAGCATAGCCGCCATCTCGTGTTCGGGCGTGACGGGCGAAAAACCGGGACCATCATCGCGGCCCGGCGCGGCATGAACCATCAGCAGCCGGGTTCCATCCGGCAGCGTCCAGCGCTGCTCCAACGGCAGGCCCGCCAGCCAGTCATACCAACCGTGCGCCGAAATCATGCCGCGAGTCCAACTGAAACTCTGCACGATCTCGACCATTTTGGGAGCCAGGTGCGGCTCGGTTTGCAGCGTCCCGACAACGCTCTCAATCAAGTCTTCGCGGGTGGAATGCCGATCGGTATTGCCGCGTGTGAACACCGTATTGGGCAGGTCGATCAGGCGTTCCAGCACACCGACCGGATCGGGGCCAATCGCGGCGTAATCGCCATTGAACCAGATCGACTCGATGCCGCCCTGCGCCTCGATATCGCGCAGCACGGCATCGAGCGCAACCGGGTTGCCATGAATGTCGGCTACCAGCGCAAATCGCATCAACGTTATCCTTTCAGCACTCTTTCAGCGGGAAGTGGGCCAGCGTCTGTACCAGGTCCTGATCCATGTACCAGTTGTTGAATACCAAGTCAACCGTCTCCGCCCGGAATGCGCCGAACGTCCGGTCCCGGTGATCGGCCAGCCATGCCGCCAGCGCGGGCAGATCGCGCGGTTGGGATTGGTAGCGGGCAACCGTCAAATGCGCCGTCACGCTGGGATAGCGCCGCTCCGACAGTCCGGCCAACCCCGCCGCGTTCAGCGCGGCCCGCAGCCGATCCCGCAGGGCATTGAGCGGGTCGCTGTTCCTGTCCCCGTCCGCGTGCGAGTCCGCATATCCGGCCAGCAGCACCGCGTTTGGCGTGCCGATCAGACCCGTGATCCGCATCGCAAACGGCGCGGTCGATTCGATCACGGGGGCAAAGATCGCCCGGTACAGATTAACGGGAATCTCATCCAGGGTCAGGCCGGGGGAAGCGCTGATCACCGGCAGCACCGTGATATGCAGTTCGCCGGGCCGGTAGACGTGCTGGCCCGGTATCACGCCGCGCAGATCGTCCAGCAGCGCGGCCAACTGCGCCAGCGTCACCTCATCAGGCCGGAGGATCAGCGTCAGGCCGCGCCGGGTGTCCGACGCGCGATCCAGCAGGTGCGGGTCGGTCCTGATACGCCCGGTTGCCATTTGCGCGCGCCCCTCGGACTCAATGCGGTCGTAGGCGGCCTGGGTGAGATTAGAGCTTGCCACAATCCATGTCCCAGTTTTGCAGCATACTCGCCAGCAGCGCGGCGCGGCGCGGCAGGCTGGTCATGATGATGTGCTCGTTTTCGGCGTGCATCCCTTCGCCGCGCGCGCCCAACCCGTCCAGCGTGGGAATGCCCATCGCGGCGGTGAAATTGGCGTCACTGCCCGCGCCGGACAGTTCCTCGGCAATTGGCAGGCCCAACTGTCCCGCCAGTTGTGCGCATTGTTCAAACGTCAGCATCATCTGCGCGTCGCGCTCCATCGGCGGACGCCCCCCCTTGACGCGCTCCACCTTGATCCGAATACCCTTGTATACGGGTTCCAGGCTGTGGATCAGCGCAGACAGCCGTTCGGCTTCGGCCTGAGAGGAAAAACGCATATCGACCAGGAAATCGGTGCGCGGCGCGATGACGTTGGCCGCCGTCCCGCCGGAGATCATGTTCGTGGCGACCGAGGTGCCCATTTCCGGCGCGTTCCATTCGGCAATACGCAAAATCTGGTAGGCCGCTTCGTGAATGGCGTTGATACCCTTTTCCGGTTCGCGGCCCGAATGGGCAGGTTTGCCCTCGATAAAGACCTGGTAACGCGCCATGCCGCGCCGCGCCGTCTTGACCGTTTCCCCGGAAGTGGCCGGTTCAAAGACCAGCGCTAACCCGGCGTTGGCGGCGACTTTTTCAATGAACTCGCGGGAATGGGCGCTGCCGATCTCCTCGTCGGTGGTGAACAAGGCCCAGATCGGGCGGCGCGGCAGTCCGCCGTGCAGCTTCAACAGGCCGATCACCTTGACGATCAGGGCGATTCCGGCTTTCATGTCCAGAATACCGGGACCGTACAGCCGCGCGCCGTCCTGCCACATGGGCATTTGCTTGAGCGTTCCCACCGGCCAGACCGTATCAATATGGCCGATCAAGAGGATCGGTTTGCCGGGGGCGGTATCGTTCCACGAGGCGTAATGAATGTCGCCCACCTCGTCACGCGGGAAGGTCATCACCTGCGCGCCGACTTCGCGCAGGCTCTCCACGATGAATTCGCCCAGTTTGTCCACCGCCGCCTTATCGCGGGACGGTGATTCACGGATGACGAGTTCCTTGAGAAACTCGACCATTTCGTCGTTGTGTTCGCGGAAAAATTCGAGTAGTTTCATGATGGTTTGGGGTTCTTAGTTATTGGTTTTTAGTTGTTGGTTATTGGTTGGTGTTGTTGTCGTCTTCGTCAGCAAGGATTCCCTCTAATTCAGTGATAAGCGGCGGCAAATCTTCTTGAACCGTTTTCCAAACGGTTTCAAGGTCTATGTCAAAGTAGGCATGTATCAAACGGTTACGCATACTAACAATTTGAGGCCAGGGAATCTGAGAATTCTCTTGCTGACAGTCCTTCGATATTCTTGACGCGGCTTCCCCAACAATCTCGATATCTTTGACCAGGGCCAACACCAGTTTACGATCTGTATCTAAAACATCCCTGGTTTCGCCACGCAGGAATTCTATGGCTTCTTGTGCTGCGTCTAGCATGTGTTGCAGCCGTACACGATCATCCTTGTTCATATTGCACCTGGGCATGATCCAGTACATCCTGCCGGAAGTAGCGGCTCAGATCGCCGGGCGTCCGCATATCAACCTGCCGCCCTACCAGATCGGTGAGTTCGATCTCTATGCCCGCCAGCGTGATCAGGCCGGGTGTATGCCCTGGCTCGAACTCAACCAGCACGTCGATATCGCTGTCTGGCCCAAAGTCATCGCGCAGTACAGACCCAAACAGCGACAAGCGCCGAATGTGGTACTGCTGGCAAAATGCCGCGAGTATGTCCTGTGGCAAAGTGATTTTGTTCATGTGATCCTGCTGGTCGCTCATTGCTGAATGCTAACCGCTGATGACTCCTAAAACGGGCACACGTCATTGAGCGTGTAACTCCGGTTAGCGTACCCGTAGCTGTTGAGCACGCCGAGCACATTCGACGCCGACGCCCCGGCGCTGATTGCGGCGGCGCACGCGGCGCGGGCGTCATTGGTGGCGCGGAAATTGTCCATGAACGCCTGCCCCATTTGCGCGAAGCCGTACCCCGGCGATCCGGGCGGATTTTCGCTTTGCAGCACCGTGAACCAGTCTTCGGCGCGACCGTTGCGCATCAGGGCATAGGTAATCACGATGCGAAACGCGCCGTAAGCCCGCAGCGCTTCGTATTCGCCCGGTACGGTCCAGGCCAGCAGCTCATTATCGCGCCGCATGGCGTCATAGGCCAGGATCGCGGGCCGCCATTCGCTCGCCCGCAGCAGGTCGTCCGCCGCGTAAACGGCGTGAATCCGGTAGCGCGCGCCTTCCTGCTCGTCACGGCGGGCCAGCACGTAATCCGCGCCGTTCCAGTCCCAGGTATCGATCACGCTGCGCGATGGCCCGGTCGCAACGGTCCCCGGCGGGTTGATCTGGGCGGTCAGTTCCAATACACCGTCCTGGTCCACGTCCACGATACTCACGCGCCCGTTGATAGCGATGATCTGCCCGGTGTTGAGTTCCTCGAAAACACC
>JAFGTJ010000052.1 GCA_016934195.1 Anaerolineae bacterium
CGCGTTGTTCCGGTGCGTAGGGGCGCTGCTTGCTACGCCCTGGCAGCCTCACCCCTAAGTCCCCTCTCCATTGAATGGAGAGGGGACTTTACGCCGCGACATTTTGCCAGGGGGTGAGGCTACTCCATCCCCGCCTGATCGATCTTCTGGATCATGTACCGCACCAGCAAATCGGCCTCTGCGATCAGCATAGCGGGATCGGCGTCTGCCCTGCCGGTAGATTGGGCCGCGACCTGGAAGCGTCCATGTGTGCGGAATATCTGGTAGAAAACGACCGGACCGCACCAGTGCGCAGGCCAGCCGCCGGTCGCCAGGATACCGTTCTCCTGCGGCTCGAAAGTGATGTAAATGCCGGAATCCAGCCATGCCTGCTGAATCCCCGTGTCGTTCATGTAGCGCACCGCGCCTTCTGGTGTATCAAACAACGAGATGTTGATCTGCAATCCCTGGTGCTCGGAGTCCGGGCAGGCCGTGCCGGTATCCCACGACCGGGCCACCTGTCCCCGGTAGCCGTCGCGTTCGGCGGCGGCTTCGGACGCATCCACCACCGCGCCCAGGCCCACATCGCGCCCCACCTCGCCGCCCAGGTCCGGCGGACGGATGCCGCTAAACTGTGTATTGAGCACGAACGGCGGCGAACTCAGTCCGGCTTCCTGCATGGTGGGCATGATCGTGTCGAGGTCTTCCAACGTCGCATAGTACGGCGTGGCGGTCGGCAGCGTGACGGTCCCCGAAGTATCGTCCCCGCTGAAGACGCCCGCCCACGCCATGATCAACACGGCCACGATTACCAGCGCCGCCAGCAGGCCGAATCCGACCGTCCGCCTCTGACGTGAAACCGGCGGGCCGGGCGGCGAGGCGATTTTGCCCGCCTCGCCGCTCAGCGACGTGAGCGGAATCCCTGCCGTGACCAGTTCCAGCCGCAGCCGTTCCAGCGCGTCCTCGTACCCGCGCCGGTCGGTGAAGTCGATGTAGTGCAGCCGGTTCAGTTGGAAGTGAATGTTTTTGGTAGGCCGCACCAGGATCGGGATCACGGGTCTGTCGTGATCCAGGCAGTATTTCCACTCGTCCTCGACGTTTTTGGACGCCATCGCGTCCGGCGAGATCAACAGCACCAGCGCCTTACACTCGTCCAGCGCGGTCTGAATTTCGTTGGACCAGTCTTTCCCGGTGCGGATTTTGTCCACGTCGATCCACACCCGGCCCGTCATACGCTGCAAATGCCGGGTCAGGTGACGGGCGAAGGCGGCGTCTTTGTGGCTGTAGCTGATGAAGATGTCCGGTTTTTTGGGTGATGTGATCATAGTTGGCTTTCTGTAGGGGCAATTTATGAATTGCCCCTATGTCGCTATGTTGGGATTCTGGTTATTCCAATCCTGCCGCGTCGAGCCGTGCCGCCATCTGGTTCGCCATGACGTCCAGCGCGGCCAGGATCGGGGCGGTGTCGGCCTGGACGTTGGACGTGATGCTGATCAGGATCAAAAACCGCCCATGCGCCAGGGACTTGTTATACAGGCTGACCACGCCGCATTGGTGGAACGGTGACGCGCCAATCCCCACGACGCTGCCATCCGGCAGTGTTTCAAAATCGCTGTAGAGGCCGGTCATCAGCCACGCCTGCCGGATGCCGTCATCGGCGGCGTAAGCCTGCGCCCCCTGCGCCGTCTGGAACAGCGCCACGTCGATTTCAAACGCGAACCCGACCGTATTGGGGCACGCACTGCCGGTATCCCAGAGGCGCGTGAGTTGCCCGATCAGGCCGTTGCGCTGCCCGGCGTCCTGCACGGCGTTGGCGACTCCCACCAGATTCCCGCCCCGGATCAGCGCGACCAGTTGGTCCGGTGTGTAGGTGCCGCTGAGGTCCTGGTTCAGCGCGAAGGGCGGCGACGGCAGGCCGGTATCCGCGAGCGCGGGCATCACGGCGTCCACATCGGCCATTGTTGCCCCGGCGGGCACATCGGTCGGCGGAACAGGGGTCCAGGTGGGCGGCAGCGCCGTATTGGTCGGAACGAGCGCGGCCTGAGTCGGCGGAGGCGCTGATTCGCCGCCGGGCAGCGGTGTCGGCGGGAACGGCTGTGCGGCCAGCGCGTCGATGCGGGCCACCAGCACCGCCGCGAGCTGATCCAGCAGGCCGTAGACCAGTCCCGGATCGGTATTGCCGTCGGCGGTCATGGATACCCACACGTACATACCCCAATACTCGAATGCCAGGGTGTATTCGATCTCGAACTCGAAGCAGGTCGGGTCCGCGATGGGCCGCGTGATGGTCCAGCCATGCACCGTCTCGGCGGTTGTCAGTTCGTACCCCAGCGCGCCGAGCATCATCCCGGTACGCACATCCTCGAAAAAGGCGCGGCCCGCTGCCGGACTGTAAAACTGGCTGACTTCGCTGTAAATCTTGTCAACTGGGACGTTCGGCTGGCATGAGGTATACGACACGCCGGTCGTTTGCAGCCACCCGTATTCATTAGACACCGCTTCCCAGGTGTCGGCCAGTTCGGTGTACTGGCTGTCGCGCAGCGAGGCCACCGCGTCGGCGGCGTAAAAAACGTTGGTTTCCCGGCTGGCGGCGAAGTCGGCGGGCACATCACCGGGCTGCACGTTGAGGCTCGCAAGTTGATCGTCAGTCAGGACGGGCAGGCCCGGTTCGGCGGCAGCGGCGGGCGTGGCGGTCGGGATCAGCAGGCCGCCGCCGCTGGACGGAGTCGCCGTCGGGACGACCAACCCGCCGCCGCCCGCATTCGGCGCGGGGGTGGAGGTCGGGATAGCGAAGTCGCCCAGCGGCGCGACCGTTGGGGTCGGATCGCCTTGCGCCCCGGCGAATCCTGGCATCAGCGCCAGCGCCAGCAGGATCAGGGTGATGATTGAAATAAGAAAATTTCTGTGCTTCACGGTATGCTCCTCCTGGGTGTAGTCGGATAGTGGGGCAAAAAAATAAACCACAGAGACACGGAGTACCCAGAGTTTCTTTATAAGAGACTTTAAAGAGAATTTTTTCTCTGCGCTCTCCGTGTCTCTGTGGTGAAAAAAAATCTTGTCCCAAACCCGAATGTACCCTATTTCTCCTCGTAGGTTGCACGTCTTGCTTAGGAATAGCATACTATGATTTGAATATCTGGAACAAAGGCAAAGGAGGGACCCTTGTGAAATCCCCATTATTGGTAATCCTGGCCGGGGGCGCGAGTTCCCGGTTATGGCCGCTCGAAGAAAAGTCGCTCATTAAGTTCATGGGCCGCCCGCTGCTGACCTTGCAGTTGGAACGTTACGCGGGGTTGGGACTGCGGGAGGCCATAATCGTCGCCAACCCGGAAAACGAGGACGTGATCCGCGATCTGGTGAAAAACGATTCCAACATGCGAGTCGAGGTCGTGGTGCAGCCGGTGCCGGTGGGCATGGGGGACGCGATCCTGAAGATCGAGCCGTACCTGGAAAAGCACGGCAACCAACCCCTGTATATCACGCAGGTGCATGACCTGACCGATATCGTGCTGCACCAGCAGATGTTGACCGCTTACCAGTCCGACGCGGCGATGGGCTATCTGGCCGGGTACCGGGTGACGGAGTATTTCCCCGGCGGCTACCTGGAAGTGACCGAGGGCAATCGCATCACCAATATCGTCGAGAAACCGGGCGCGGGCAGCGAACCGAGCGATCTGGTGAGCATCGTCGCGCATATTCACGGCGACGGCACGCTGCTGCTGGACCACATTCGCGCCGAATATGCCAGCGACAATCCCGCCGACGATCACTACGAACGCGCGATGGCGAAAATGATGGAGTCGCACATCTTCCAGGCGGTCGCGTATGACGGTCCCTGGCAGGCGATCAAATTCCCCTGGCATGTGTTGGACGTGATGGACGCCTTGCTGCAACAAATCAAAGGGCAGCGCATCTCGCCGGACGCGCAGATCGAGGACGGCGTGCTGATCAAGGGTAACGTGGTGATCGAGGCGGGCGCGCGCGTCTTTCACGGTGCGACCATCGCCGGACCCGCCTACATCGGCAAAGGGGCGATTGTGGGCAATGGGGCGCTGGTGCGCGAGTCCATGATCTGCGATGGCGCGGTGGTCGGTTACGTGACCGAAGTGGCGCGCAGCTACATGGCCGATCACTCGCACACGCACGCCTGCCAGGTGCTCGATTCCGTGTTGGGCGAGGACGTGAACTTTTCCGCGAGCTGCACCACCGCCAATCTGCGCATCGACAGCGGGCCGGTCTGGAGCACGGTCAAGGACCAGCGGGTCAATACCGGGCGCGATAAGCTCGGCCTGATCGCGGGCAAGGGTGCGTTTATCGGCGTGAACGTGATGACTATGCCGGGCATCAAGATCGGGCGCGGCGCGGAGATCGGCCCGACGACGGTGGTGAGCGAAGACATACCGGATAACGTGCGGGTATGGGTCGATCAGACGCTCGTCCGCCGGGAGTTGAAGTAAGCCTCACCCCCCGGCCCCCTCTCCAATGCTTGGAGAGAGGGAGATAGTGTGCGGAAAAGTCCCTTCTCCGCCAGCGCAGGCCGACCGAAGGTCGGACAGGGGAGAGGGGATTTAGATACGGTTTGGATAAGGACCGAGCATTGGTCCAGGACTGTAGGGCGGGACCCATGTGTCTCGCTGCTGATGGCGATCTGATGGTTGCCCGGAGGCACACGCGGGTGCCTCCCTACAGCGTTAACTACACCGTATGGATTTAGGGGTGAGGCTAACATACAGTCAGTGAGACAGTAGAGGAAAACATACCGTGATCGAACCGGGCATTTTTAAACGTTATGACATACGCGGCAGGGTGGGCGAAGCGCTCACCGAACACGCCATGACGCAGATCGGGCAGGCGTTTGGAACGTATTTGCGGCGGCGTAATATCCGCGACGTGGTTGTCGGCCACGACAACCGCACCCACTCGCGCGGGCTGGCGGACGCGGCCATCGACGGGTTGGTGCGGGCCGGGTGCGTCGTGACCGACATCGGGCTGGCGGCGACTCCGGTGGTGTACTGGTGCGCGGTCGAAGCCGGAGACGCGGGCGGCCTGATGATCACCGGCAGTCACCTGAAACCGGACATGAACGGCTGCAAACTGTCCATCGGTAAACGCAACCTGTACGGCGACCAGATTCAGGCGCTGCGCACCATGATCGGGCGCGGCGATCTCACGGTGGGCGAGGGACACGTCATGTCGGATGACGGCGTAAACGCCCGCTACCTGCGCATGGCCCAGGGCAAGCTGGACCACCAGCGCGCCCTCAGGATCGTGGTGGACGGCGGCAACGGCATGGGCGGCCTGTACGCGCCGGACCTGCTGCGCAGGTTGGGCCATGACGTGACCGAACTGTACTGTATGCCGGACGGAACCTATCCCAACCACCAGCCCGACCCGCAGAATATCGAGAATCTGCGCGACCTGGCCGCAAAGGTGCGCGAAACCGGTGCGGATTTGGGGCTGGCCTTCGACGGTGACGCGGATCGCGTGGGCGTGGTCGATGACCAGGGCCAGCCGGTCGCGGCGGATCGCGTGCTGGTGCTGCTGGCCCGCGACGTGCTGAGCCGCAATCCCGGCGCGACCGTCGTGGCCGACGTGCTGAGTTCCCAGGTATTGTTTGACGAGATAGAAAAAGCCGGGGGCAAACCGTTGATCTGGATCAGCGGGCATTCGCTGATCAAGGCGAAAATGGCTGAAGTCGGCGCGCCGTTGGGCGGCGAAATGAGCGGGCACATTTTCCTGGCGGACGGTTACTACGGCTTCGATGACGGTATTTTCATCGGCGGGCGGATCGTGCAAATCCTGACTGGACAGGATCAGCCGCTTTCCGCGCTGATGCAAACGGTCCCGACGCTGTACGCCACGCCGGAATACCGCCCGCACTGTCCCGACGACCGCAAAGAGGCCGTGATCGCGGCGGTGCAGGAGGCGCTCAGGGATCGCTACGCGATCAACAACGTGGACGGCATTCGCATCACGTTTGATCGCGGGTGGGGCCTGCTGCGCCAATCGAATACCGAGCCGGTGTTGTCGCTGCGGTTTGAGGGCATCACCGAGGCCGACGCGCTGGACTACAAACGCATCGTGCAGGACGCGCTCAAGGCGGCCTACCCGGAGGTCGAAGACTTTTAGGCTGGCAACTGTCCCCGGCTGACTGTGTACAGAGTGAGCCGGGGATTTTTTTTGCACCCCAATTTCTATCAGTTATGAGAAGGAGATTACGGTGTACAAAAAATTGTCCTGGTTATTGATTTTTGTATTTATCCTGACGGCCTGCGGTGGAGGTGACGACGACAAGGGAGATGACAAAAAGGACGACGGTGGCGGCAGTCCGGCAGGTGGAGCGGTTGCGCTGGTAGACGAGTGGTGTATAGCCCGGGTAACGGGCGGTCTTGGCGTTCCCCCGGCTGTATTTAAACCGCTTGGATGGCTTAGTAAAGCCGCCACCGAAAACAGTTGGATTAAGCTGTACAGCAGCCAGGCCGTCATGGATAGTAATGATGGCAATCTCCTGGGGGAAGCCGCCCCCGATGGCATCTATATCCTGATTGGGCCGCAGCTTAACCTGTCGGACCATCTACCTGAGGAGTTGTTCACCTTTACGGTTAGTGGTGAGCTGGAACCGTATCTGGCCGTAGGTGACTACGCGGTCGGCGACCCGGTGGAAGTCGCCATCGGTGGCAAACCCGCCCTGCGCGCCGATGCTGTGATTGAAGATCAGGACGTGGCCGTATTCGCCCTGATGTGGGAAGTGGGCGACGAAGGGGAATACATGCGTATGCTGGCTGCCGCGCGCGGCGATCAGCCCAACTTCGAGGCGATTGCCTACGCGGTGGCCGAAACCGCGTTTTGGGCTGAGGAGGACGTTCCGCTGCCCGTGCTGCCGCCCGGACTGGACGTGCCCACGCTCGACGGGCCGGTCGAATTGACGTTGGGCGATCCGCAGACGGTGGATCACAGCGGCAATCCAAACGGCGCGTTGACCTACAGCCTGCCCGCTGGCTGGATCGTGGACGAGTCCTATTCCGACGATCCGACAGCCCTGGATTATATGACCCTGGCGCTGTTCAGCAATGCGGACGCACAGCGGCGTTTTGCCTCGCGGTGTACCTATTACGGCGATATGGCGGCGCTGCTGATTCGGGTCACGGATCGTAATACCATCGTCGGGGCGCACGAGGACGAAACGCCGGATCAGGCACGCGGGCGCAGCGC
>JAFGTJ010000366.1 GCA_016934195.1 Anaerolineae bacterium
ACGCCCAACGGCGGCGATGGTTCGCGTAAGGGATTGAGGCTGGCGGCGTTCGCGGGACTGTGCTTTGGCGCGTTTTTTATCCTGATGGGCCGCGTCAGCGAGGACGCGGTATTCTGGCCGCTGACGTCGGCGCGAATCACCGCGCTGCTGGCGGTCCTGGCGCTGGGACTGGTCAGCCGCCGCGCCGCGCTGCCGCGCCGCGCACATTGGCCCGTGATCCTGCTGGCGGGAACGCTGGACGTCGGCGGAAACGTATTTTTCGTACTGGCGGCGCAGGCGGGCCGGTTGGATGTGGCCTCGGTGCTGTCGTCGCTCTACCCGGCGGTGACGGTCCTGCTGGCGCGCGCGCTGCTCAAGGAGCATATTGGGCGGGTGCAGGCGCTCGGCGTTGTGGCGGCGCTGGTGGCGATTCCCCTGATCGCGGCGTGATTTTTGTAGGGGCAATTCATGAATGGACTCTACTGAAACGAGGTAGAGATAGCAGCTATGGCCGATCTCCATTTTCCCACCCTGGACGAACCGTACAATACCGCGCTGCGGGCCGCCGTAACCTACATTCTGGACACCTTCGAGCCGCTGGGCATCATCGCCAGCGGCACGATCATTCGCGGCAATCCCGGCCCCTCAAGTGACCTGGACCTCTACGTGATTCACGGCGAACTGTGGCGGCAGCGCGTCCAACGGTGGTTTGACGGTGTTCCGGCGGAAATTTTTATCAATCCGCCGGACGCAGTATGGGGCTATTTTGAGTCCGAGGTCCGGGACGCGCGGCTCCTGACGGCCCATATGCTGGCAACCGGCGTCGTGATCCTGGACGAGTCCCCGGTGATCGAGGAATTACGTTCCTGGGCGCGGACGATGCTCCAGGCGCAGCCCAATCCCTCGGCTGAGCGGCTGGTACAGATGCGGTATCTTGTGGCGGCGGAATTCGAGGATGCCCGCGACGTGGCCGGGACTGATCCGCTCACGGCGCGTTTGATTCTGGCGAAGGCCGTACACGGGATGCTGCATGTTGCGTTCTGGAAAGCCAACCGCTTTATTCCCCGTGAAAAAGACCTGCTGGCGACGTTGGCCGATCTCGACGCGCCGTTGGGCGAGTTGGCACGGACATTTTGGTCCACAAACGACCTGACGCAGCAGATCGAACTGGCCGGGCAGATCGCGGATCGAACCATCGGCGCGCGCGGCTTCTTCGAGTGGGAATCCACGCCGGAGGAAGTGACTCCCCCGGCATAATTTCTATATCCGGTCTTCCTCCGGCAGTGTGACCGGGCGCGGCACCGGGCGGGCCGACGGCGGCGTCGGGTGGTTGCGGATATATGCGGCCAGGACCGGCGGCGCGACCTGTAACCCGGTGCTCACCGTATCGTGCGTCAGCAGCGATTTTTGGCTCAGTTCGCGCATGGTATCGCCGGGCAAATCGGGCCGCCGCACTGCCGCGCCGTAGAGCGTCTTGATTTCCTCAGCATTAAGCGAACGCAGCAGCGTTTTACATTCCTCCTGGATGTTCGGTTCCGCCGCCAGCCGGATCGCGGCCAGATCGACGGTGTGCTGGTAATCGCCCGACTGGATCGGGGCCAACTTTTCTACGTGATAGAATCCGGCCCGCAGCAGTCCGGCAAAACCGCCCGTCGCCCGGATCAGCAGGCCGACCGCGTAATCGTTCATGGTGCTGGTTTTGCCTTCCATGTCTTCGATCATGCGCCAGGCGTCGTCATCGTTGAACGGTTTCAGGTAAATGGCGGCATCGTGGAACAGTTCGACAAACGGTTCCATTTCGGCCATGCGGTAATCTGGAATCAGGTAAGGGAGGCTGTTGCGCGTGACGGTGACGAACATCACCTGCCCCTTAAAGCGGTCCCGGATGCTGCGCAGCGCCACGAAGAAGAAATCCGGCAGGGCGTTTAACATGCGCTCGAATTCGTCAAAGAAATAAGCGATCCGTACCGGCGTATTCTGAATGCTGCGGGCGGCCAGCGCCGCGTCGATGATATTTTCCAGGTGACGCAGCGCCATGTGTGCGTGCAGCGCGTCATCCATCGCCGTCACGTCGGGATGCGCGCTCTCGAATCGTTCCTGCATGTTCACAATATCAACGGCCAGATCAGGCGGCAGATTGTCGGCGGCGACCCCGTGTACACGCGGAAACAGCGGGCGAGTCACGGCGGTTCGGTGCGTCAGCAGTTCAAAGCCGGGCCACGCCTGGGCTGCGATCTTGCCGCGCGCGGACGGCAGCGCGGGCAGCAGCGCGTTGGGATCGATGTAGATCGCCACGATGCGCCCCTCGGTTTCGCTCAGTGGTGCGTGCCGGAACCAGGGACTGTTGGGATCGGTGCCCGACAGCCGCCGCTGGTCCAGAAACAGCAGCAGGTTGGATTTTCCTACGCTCGGCGGGCCGATGATCGATACGGACTGCCCCCGGTCGATGGTGGCGACGATCTGCGATACTTCGGCGCTGCGATAGTCGGGATGGTAAGAACGTGACTTGGGCATAGTGATTAATTCCGCGAACTTAACCTCGGTTTGTCCCAAGTGTAATGCAGCTTGCCCGCGCTGACGAGTCGGGCATAGTGTATAATAGTGGGTGAGTCGATAGGCGAGACAGCACAGGAAACACATCATGAGCGCGGTAAGTCTTGATCAGGTTGTTTATCTGGCAAACCAACTCAGTCCGGCGGAACGCCAACTACTGATTCAGCGTTTACAGCCAGCGCCACCGGACGTTTATGTCACCCGTCATCTGCTCCTGGCGGAACTTGAACAACTCCGGGCCGACGGCGCTTTTGAGCATGTGGAAAGTCTGCGTAACCGGTACGCCGATCCCGAACTGGCGCTGACCGACGCCGAACTACGCGCCAGCATTGATGAGTTTTCCAACGCATGGGAGCAGGACATTGACGGACTCGCCGGAGACGATTAAGCCACTGCATGTCATTGATACCAATGCGCTTATCTGGTATCTGAAGCGAGATCGGAAATTGGGCGCGCAAGCATCAGTGGTGTTTGCTGCCGCCGAGCGCGGCGAAACGCGCCTGATCATCTCAGCTATCAGCATTGCCGAGCTATTTTATGCTAACCAGAAACACGGCCTGTTTGAAGATTTTGCCAGGACATATCAAACCATCATCACCGGCTTAGCCAAACGGCTCGAAGCTCCTTTACTGACAAATGATCCTTTGATTGAGGCAGCGAAATTGGTCGAAATTGTCTGGTGATATTTTTTCCCCTGAATTTTTTGCCATCCCCCCGTTTTCTTCCCTATAATCTGCCTATCGCCACTCCGTAGCGGAATCATTCCCACAGGCGTTCACTGGAGCAACGCCTGTTTTCATGTTAACGAGGGGGCTGAACGAGGAAATCTATGGCAAAACCAAACAAGGACACACTGCTCGACTGGTACCGCCAGATGGTGCTCATCCGGCGATTTGAGGAGCGCTGCGCCGAACTGTACCAGCAGGGGTACATCGGCGGTTTTCTGCACCTGTACATCGGGCAAGAGGCAACGGGCGTCGGCGCGGTCAATGCGCTGCGCAAAGAGGATCACGTTATCACGGCGTACCGCGATCATGGTATCGCGCTGGCGCGCGGGTTGGACGTGAACGCGGTGATGGCCGAAATGCTGGGCAAGCGTACCGGCACCAGCGGCGGCAAAGGCGGCTCGATGCACCTGGCCGACCGCGATCTGCATATGTGGGGCGGGTACGGCATCGTCGGCGGACACCTGCCGCTGGCGGCGGGGATCGCGCTGGCGGCCCAGTACCAGGAAAAGGACGAAGTAGTCCTGGCGCTGATGGGCGACGGTTCGACCAATATCGGCTACTTCCACGAAGCCCTGAATCTCAGCGCGGTGTGGAAACTGCCGGTGGTGTGGCTGATCGAGAACAACCAGTACGGCATGGGCACGGCGGTCGAACGGGCCAGCGGCGCGAAGGAACTCAATCGCCGGGCGATGGCCTACAGCAGCGAAGACGGCAGCGGTATGAAGCAGGGGCCGCGCATCGACGGCATGGACGTAATCGCGGTGCATGAAGCGCTCAGCGAAGCGGTGGAATATGCCCGCAGCAACGGCCCGATCCTGGTCGAGTCGCTCACCTACCGGCTGGAAGGCCACAGCATGGGTGATCCGCAGCGCTACCGCACCAAAGAGGAAGTCGAAGGCTTCCAGGCCAGCGGCCCGATTGGACGTTTCCGCGAATACCTGCTCGAAAATTACAAGAGCGTGGACGACGCGGCGCTGGACCGCATCGACGCGGCGGTATTGGAGCAGGTGAATGAGGCCGTTGCGTTTGCCCAGGCAAGCGACGACCCGACCTTTGAAGATTTGATCAGCCACGTATACGTTGACTAGAGGGGCGAGCATGGCAGACAGACCAATTACGTACCGCGAGGCGCTGAGTTCGGCCCTGCGCGAAGAAATGCGGCGCGACGAGCGCGTCTTTATCATGGGGGAAGAAGTCGGCGTATGGGGCGGCACCTATGCCGTCACGCGCGGCTTTTTGGAAGAATTTGGCGCGAAACGGGTGCGCGATACCCCGATCTCCGAAATGGCGATTGTGGGCGCGGCAGTCGGCGCGGCGATGTACGGCGTGCGCCCGATTGCCGAATTGATGACGATCAACTTCGCGTTCGTGGCGATGGACGCCATCGTGAACAGCATGGCGAAAGTGCGCTATATGTTCAACGGTCAGTACACCGTGCCGATGGTGATCCGCACCACGACTGGCGGCGGCAAACAGTTGGGCGCGACCCATTCCCACGCGCCGGAACCGATTTTCGCGCATTTTCCCGGCTATTATGTCGCGGTCCCTGGCACGGCCTACGACGCGAAAGGGATGCTCAAGGCTTCGATCCGCGACGATAACCCGGTGATGTTCGTGGAACACAGCACCATGCTTCAGCGCCGCAGCGAAGTCCCGGATGACGAGGATTTTGTGCTGCCCATCGGCAAGGGCGATATTAAGCGCGAAGGCAGCGACGTGACCATCGTCACCTACCAGAAGGGGCTGGAATATTCGCTCATCGCGGCGGACGAACTTGCCAAAGACGGTATCGAGGCCGAGATCGTGGACCTGCGCTGGCTGCGTCCGCTGGACATTGACATCGTGATCGAGAGCTTCAAGAAGACCAACCGCTGCGTGGTGGTCGAGGAAAGCCTGCCGATGTACAATGTCGGGGCCGAGATTGCCGCGCAGATTCAGTTGCACGCATTTGATTACATGGATGCCCCGGTGCAGCGTGTGGCCGCGATGGACATCCCGCTGCCCTACGCCGGGAAGATCGAGGCGATGGCCTTGCCCAGTCCTGAGAAGATCATCGCCGCCGTGAAGGAGGTGGTGTGATGGCCGAACCGATTTTGATGCCCAAGTTGGGATTTGACATGGCCGAGGGCACGCTGATCACCTGGACGGTGGCGGTCGGCGATACCATCAGCAAAGGCGACGTGATCGCCGAGATCGAAACCGATAAAGCCACCATCGAGATCGAAACGACGGTCGGCGGGACGGTCTTGCAACTGCTGGCCGAAGCGGGCGATATCGTGGCGGTTGGTTCACCGATTGGCTACGTGGGCGCGGCGGGTGAAGTCCCGCCCGGTGACGGTGCGGCTCCCGCCGCCGCCACCGCAAGCGCCGGACCGGAATCCGTAGACAAGCCGAAACCCCCGGCCCCCGTCCCGGCACCGACCACGCTGACCCCGCCGCCCGCTGCCAGCGGCGCACCGGTCCCGGGCGGGATCAAGGCCAGCCCTGTCGCGCGCCGCATCGCCGACGAACGCGGGATCGACCTGCGCCGCGTGGCGGGCAGCGGTCCCGGTGGGCGCATCGTCAAGAAAGACGTGGAAGACTTCCCGGTCGAAGAAGCGCCCGCCGCCCCGCTTACGGCGTCTGCGGCCCCGGCTGCGCCCGTGACACCGGGCAAAGCTCCGGCCCCGGTCCGGTTCGATACCCCGACCTGGGGCACGTTCCCCGCCGGGCCGGACGTGGAAGCGGTCGAACTCAGCCGGATGCGGATTCGCATTGGCGACCGGCTGGTCCAGAGCAAGCAGTACGTCCCGCACTTCTACGTCACGACCGAGATCGACATGGGCGCGGCGCTGGATTTGCGCCAGCAGCTCAATACCAGCATCGACGATCCGGCCAGCAAGATCAGCGTCAACGACCTGATCGTCAAGGCGGCGGCCATCACCCTCCGGCGGTTCCCTAACCTGAACTCGCATTTTTACGGCGACAAACTGGCGCGTTACAGCCGCATCAACATCGGGATCGCGGTCGCGCTGCCGCAGGGCGGACTGGTCAACGTCACCGCCTACGACGCCGATACCACCGCGCTCGGCGCGATGGCGGCCAACAACCGCGACATGATCCAGCGCGCGCGCGACGGCAAGGTCAAGCCGCACGAGATCGAGGGCGCGACCTTCAGCGTGAGCAACCTGGGGCCGTATGATGTCGATCACTTCATGGCGATCATCAACCCGCCCGAAGCCGGAATCCTGGCGGTGGGATCGGCGCGCAAGGTCCCGGTGGTGCTGGAAGATGATACGCTCGGCGTTGGGATGCGCATGAAGGCGACGATCAGCGTCGATCACCGCGTCAGCGATGGCGCGGAAGCCGCCGGGTATATGAAGTTCCTCAAGGATTTGCTCGAAAATCCGATGCGGCTGTTGATTTAACGCTTTTACCGCTATCCCTGGTCACGCTTAAAATTGACCTCACCCCTAAATCCCCTCTCCAAATACGGAGAGGGGATTTGTTTGCGGCGACGTTTTCCCCCTCTCCATAGCGCAGCGTCATGGAGAGGGGGCCAGGGGGTGAGGCTAACCACACCATAAACCCGGCAACACTTCTCATGACAACTGTTACTGTTGGTATACCGTGCAGCGTGTTATGCTGCGCGTTACGGGATGATTCCTGAAAAATAGTGTTTTGCCAGGAGCAGGGTGTGGAGTCTCACCAATCAATGGACGTGATCGTGATCGGCGGGGGCGCGACCGGGGCCGCTGCCATCTATGACCTGGCGCGGCGCGGCGTCAAGGCGCTGTTGGTCGAGCAGTTGGACCTCAGCACCGGCACATCGGGCCGTTATCATGGGCTGCTGCATTCCGGCGGGCGCTACGCCGGGGGCGATCTCGAAACGGCCCGCGAGTGCATCGAAGAAAACCGGGTGCTGCGCCGCATCGCGCCGTTTGCCATCGAAGATACCGGCGGATTGTTCGTCGCCACGCCGGACGATCCCGCCGACTTTCCCGCCGCATGGCGCAAGGGCTGCGCCGACGTGGGCATCCCTGCCGAATCGCTCACGCCCGCCGAAGTCCGCGCGCTCGAACCGGCCCTGACGCCGCGTATCACCGAAGTTTACCGCGTGCCGGACGGATCGTGTGATTCGTTCGACCTGATCCACGCTTTCATCGAGGCGGCGCGATCCTTCGGCGCGGAGGCCCTGATTTACCATGAAGTGATCGACCTGCAACGTGATGGCGATTCGGTTGTGGGCGCGCGTTTGCGCGATACGTGCACCGGGGCGGTACAGACCGTCCGCGCCGCCTGCGTGCTGAACGCGGCGGGTCCCTGGGCGGGGCGGGTGGCGGGATTGGCCGGGATGGACGTGAACATCCACTTCGACCGGGGCGCGATGATCGCCATGAACACCCGCTGGGTCAATACCATCATCAACCGGCTGCGTCCGGCCACCGACGGCGACATCCTGGTCCCGGTCGGGACGGTGTGCGTGCTCGGCACTACCTCGGTCCACACCGATCAGCCCGACGATTACCGGATCGAAGCGTGGGAAATCGGCAAGATTCTGGGCGAGGCCGACGTGGTAGTGCCCGGTATCCGGCAGGGGCGGGCGCTGCGCGCCTGGGCGGGCGTGCGTCCGTTGTATGAGCCGTCCGAAGCCAATCACGATGATGATATCGAAGGCCGCGCCGTGCGGCGGACGTTTTCCGTGCTCGACCATGCCCGGCGCGACGGTCTGCGCGGGCTGGTGACGGTCGTCGGCGGCAAGCTGACCACCTGCCGCCTGATGGCCGAACACGCTGTTGATGCGGTGTGCGCTCAACTGGGCATTGATACGCCGTGTACCACCGCCGACGAAGTGCTGCCGGTGGGGATCGGCGGATCGCCGGAAAAGCGCTACCACCACCTGGACGGGCGGCTGCGTCAATTGGAACGCGGCCATTTGCCCGGTGAACTGGTCTGTGAATGCGAAATGGTCACGCGATCCCAGGTGGAAGCCGCCATCGCCGCCTATGGCGACCAGCCGGTATCGCTGGACGATCTAAGGCGCGATCTGCGGTTGGGCATGGGGCCGTGTCAGGCGGGATTTTGCGCCGTGCGCGCGGCGGGAATTTTGCACCAGGTCCGGCGCTTCCCTGGGTCGGAAGCCACCGAAGCGTTAGGCGACTTCGTGAACGAACGGTTCCGGGGGGTGCGTCCGCTGCTGTGGGGGCACCAACTGCGCCAGTTTTACCTGGACGAGTCGATCTACCGGCGCATATTGGGCCTGGACCGGCTGCTGCGTCATGGTTCCGGCCTGGACCTGGACCCAAACCAGGGCGAAAATGAGGGGGAAAACGCCGATGCCTGAGCCACGACCGGAGTCCATACGCGGCGCAGACGTGATCGTGATCGGGGCGGGATTGGCCGGGCTGACGGCGGCTGTCCACGCGACCAACCTGGGCGCGAAAGTCCGCCTGATCGCGCAGGGGTGGGGCCAGCAAATCGTGTCGCCGGGCTGGATCAGCGTATGTGACCAGGCCGACGATGACGTGATCGCGGAGGTGCGCGGCTACGCGGCGCTGCATCCCGATCACCCCTACGCGCTGGCCGGGCCGGATAACATGATCCGCTGTCTGGATATGTTTCAAGCGCTGGCGGACGAGGTGGGCGTGCCGTATACCATGCGCCGCCGCGACGGGCATAACCTCAAGCTGATGACCATGATCGGCGCGATTCAGCATCCCCTGTTGGCTCCGCGCGGGATCGCCAACGGCGACCTGACCAACGTGATCGAGCCGGTGCTGGTGGTCGGATTCGCCGGTTGGCGCGATTTTTATCCCAAGTTGGCGACCGTCAATCTGGCGATGCAGGGCATCCCGGCGCGCCCGCTGATGATCGATCTACCGGATGAGGCGGGGCGTACCTGGGATATGTGGCCGGGCGA
>JAFGTJ010000367.1 GCA_016934195.1 Anaerolineae bacterium
CCGACGATTTCCAGCCGGTTGGTGCCCGGCGACTCGGCGGTGGTCGTGATGAAATGGCCGATCATACCGTCTGGATGTTCGAAGTAAGTGGTGACCTCGTCTTCGACCTCGATGTCATGATATTTGCCGAATTTGGCAAACCCCGTGACACGCTGCGGCATACCGACCAGCCACTGGTACAGGTCGAGGTTATGCGGGCACTGGTTCAGCAGCACGCCGCCACCCTCCCCGCGCCACGTGGCACGCCAGCCGCCGCTGTCGTAGTAGTACTGTGTGCGGAACCAGTTGGTAACGATCCAGGTCGTGCGCATGAGCTGGCCCAGTTCACCGCCGGTAATCATGTCTTTGATCTTTTGCCAATAACCATACGTGCGCTGCATGAACATCGCGGCAAACACCAGGTCGGGCCGGGTTTTCAACGCCGCCTCATACGCGGCGATCATCTTACGCGCCGCCTTGGCATGGACTGCAATCGGTTTTTCGACCAGCACATGCACGCCTTGCGTCAGCGCGTCGATCGTCATCTGGACGTGCTCGTAATGCGGCGTGGCGACCACGATCCCATCCAGCGCGGCGGACTTTAACAAATCCTGGTAGCTGTAATAAGCGTCCGCGCCGTATTGCTGCGCGAAGGAGTCCGCGACGGCGCGATCAATGTCGCACACGGCGACCAGTTCCACATCAGGCAGCGCGTCAATGTGTGCAACATGCGCCCGGCCTATGTTGCCAATACCGATCACTGCCAAACGAATCGTTCGTCGATTTTCCATACTCTATTTTCTCCCTGGCATCCGGGCGACACTTTCGCTAGTTGCGCTTTCTCGATAATCGCTCCAACTGCCTGCTGGTGTTACTGTTAACACCTTGTGCAGGCCCGCCGTTCCGCGAAAGTTCGCCTTGAAAATCCGTGTTGAATCGCCCGGAACAAAAAATGTGGTATAAAATAAGTTACTGATAACACAGTATAAGCTAGAGTCACTTGCGCGCAAATGTCACTTTTCTCGCAGTTAGTACCTGATGGATAGACAATGCCCACTCACCCTCAAAATCGACGCCCAACCATCCGTGATGTGGCCCGCGAGGCTGGGGTATCACATCAAACTGTGTCGCGCGTCCTCAATGATTACCCCAAAGTCGCGCCAGAAACCCGCGCGCGGGTTCTCCAAGTCATGGAAGCCATGGGATACGAACGTAATCTCGCAGCTCAGATGCTGACCACACAGCGGTCTAGAACGATCCAGATTGTCACGCTTGACGCAGAATTTCATCTCGATATTACCCAGTTCACTCAGCCCGTCAAGCAAGCTGGTTACTCGGCAGTAGTAACAGATTGTACGGCAGAGAGCCTTGCCAAAACGCTCGACGAAGCCGCCGCACGTATGGTAGATGGCATCATGCTTTATGCCCCCCGATCTTGTATGCCCGATGACAAACTGATTGCTCTATCGCACGGTATCCCCCTGGTGCGGCGCGATTACGCCATCGATTCCCGCCTGACCTGGATCGGGTTTGACCAGCAGCATGCCACCCATCTTGCCGTGCGGCATCTCATCGATCTCGGTCATCGCCGCATCGCCCATATCACCGGGTCACTAGAGTTCATCAATACGCGTCTGCGCCATGATGGTTATGTGAAAACGATGGGAGAACACGATCTTGAATCCGGTCCCGTTTACGTCGGCACGTATGGGGCACAAAGACGCGACATGAAAAATGGTTATGATGGCATGTGTGAGTTATTGAAACGGGACCGGGAATTTACCGCGTTACTGGTGGTCAATGATCGGAATGCAATGGGCGCGATGAGGGCTTTGGCTGATCATGGGCTGCGTGTGCCGGATGATGTCTCTATCGTTGGTTTTGACGATAATCCCATCGCTTCATATCTCGTGCCGCCCTTAACTACCGTTTACTTTGATTTTGACTTTCAGGCCCAACTGGGTTTTCAGTACCTGTTTGAGCAGATCAGGAACCCTGAAACCTATAAACATCACCAGCATGTTCTGATTGCCGACCTGGTTGTGCGACAAAGCACGCGCGCACCAGCGTAAATTTCATGAGGGGAGAAGCAATACCGTGACAAAACCTAAAAAACGTTATGCATTAGTTGGGACCGGCGGACGGGCGAGTATGTTCATCCGGGCTGTGACGGAGACCTATCGCGACTCGTCTGAAATGGTCGCGTTCTGTGATCTAAGCCAGACGCGCATGGATTGGTACAACAGCCGCATTCGGGATCAAGGAGGCGACCCGCTGCCGACCTACTTTGCGGATCAATTCGACCGGATGATCGCGGAAACCAAACCGGACACAGTCATCGTCACCACCATAGACGCCGCCCATCATATTTATATTACGCGCGCGATGGAGTTGGGCTGCGGCGCCATCACCGAAAAGCCCATGACAATTGACGTGGAAAAAACTCGCGCGATTTTTGACGCTATTGAGCGCACAGGCCGCCATCTGCGGGTATCATTCAACTATCGCTACTCTCCCACCTATACCCAGCTGCGCAACATCATCATGAAGGGCACGATTGGCCGCCCGTTGAGTGTCGATTTTTCGTGGATGTTGAATACCTATCACGGTGCGGATTACTTCCGGCGTTGGCATCGCGAAAAACACAATTCCGGCGGTTTGATGGTTCACAAAGCGACGCATCATTTCGACCTGGTCAACTGGTGGATCGATTCGTACCCCAGTGAAGTATTCGCGTTTGGCGATCTGATGTTTTATGGCCGGGATAATGCTGAAGCGCGTGGCGAGAAATATTCCTACACACGGTATACCGGTGAGCCGGATGCGAAGGACGATCCCTTTGCCCTATTCCTTGACAGCGATGAGGCGCTGCGCGGGTTATATCTGGATGCCGAAGCCGAAAGCGGCTATATCCGTGACAAGAATGTGTTCGGAGAACCGATCACCATCGAGGATACGATGGCCGTCACGGCGCGCTATCAAAACGGTGTCATTCTGTCGTATTGCTTGATCGCCTATTCGCCCTGGGAAGGGTTGCGCGTGGCGATCACCGGCACAAAAGGTCGCGTTGAGCTTGACGTGATAGAATCGGCGGGCGGGCTGAGTGGACAGAGTAAAAATCGCGACATCGGCGCGAGCAAAGGCGCGTTCAAGAAGACCGAAATTCGCGTCTATCCCATGTTTGGCGAGGTATATATTGTTGAGATTCCCAAAGGCGCAGGCGGACATGGAGGGGCGGACCCTGTGTTGCTCGAGCAGATTTTCGCGCCGAATCCGCCAGACGATCCATACCATCGCACCGCGTCGCATATTGACGGCGCGGCCTCGATTATGTTGGGTATCGCAGCGAATCAATCAATGGCGACCAAACAGCCGGTCCACATCAACGATCTATTTCCGCTGCCGCAAAAATCGGCCACATAATCCCGACGCAGCACCCGCGCGTATTATCCATTATCGCCGGTGAGCAGCGTAATCTCAATCTGCTCTAAGACAGCCAACAAATCAAGCGGCTGTTTGATCGTGTATTGCGGTATTTCGGATGAATCTGCCGGGATTTTTGAACGACGTGGTGACCAATCTACCCAAACGCTGATCAAACCGAGATCGTTAGCGCCTTTGATGTCGCGCGCAAGGTTGTTGCCGACCATAACCACCTGTGAATAGTAAGTTTCGGAGATAGATAATGCCTTTAAGGCCGTGTGTAACATGATCGGTGCTGGTTTGTCGACGCCCACATCACCTGAAATGGCAAAGGCATCGAAGCTGTCATACAGGCCATGCTGCCTCAGCACATTTTCAAACGTGCCACGCGGCCCATCAGCCACTAACGCCAGCTTATAACCAAGGCGTTTGAGCTCATGAACCAGATCGGCTGCACCAGGAATCAGGTCAGCGCGCTGCACGACTTGATTCTCGTCCTTGATCTCCGTTCCTTCATCCACCAACGTATCACCGCAATCCAGGCAGATTGCCTGAACGTGGGGGTGCTGTCTAAGATGTTCAAGCCGCTCACGTACATGGCCCGCATGACGCTGAACCAACGCCAGATCGTCCGGCGAGGTCGAATTAGGGGGGAGTTGCGGAAGTTGACCGGTCACATTATCATTCATGCAGTAATCCTATTGGGCTCGGCGATTCCGAGCAAATGAGTATTCCGTGGTGTTCCGGTTACCGCAAGCGTGGTTATCGCCATCTACCGAGTTTTCGCTTGCGCCGTTCTGGTTTTGGAACGACGCGTTAACAGAAGCGGAAATCGCACGTCAGCTTGATGCCTTTCAGGCGCATGGTGTGGATGCATTTGTATTACATCCACGCGTCGGGCTGCCTCGTCATCAGGGCTGGATGAGTCGCGCCTTGTTGGACATGATGCGATTCGCCATCGAGCAAGCTCACAGCCGCGGTATGTGGGTCATCCTATACGATGAAGGCATGTATCCAAGTGGCTCGTCATCTGGACAGGTCGTCGCTGAGAATCAGGCCTATCATGTGCGAGGATTGGTGCGAATCAACCTCGCAGACGCCCGGCCCAATACCTCAATAAATGGCGTCAATGTTGCTTCGGATGGACAACTCGACCTGACACCCGAACAAAATCTCGTTGCTGTGGTGGATTATCACGGGCAGCATTATGCAATGGTTGATCGTCCGATCGATGCGGTGATTCGCGGGCTACATTTTGTGCACGAAGATGCTGACGAACCACC
>JAFGTJ010000368.1 GCA_016934195.1 Anaerolineae bacterium
GCCGGTGGCATTCGTCCACGGAATGGCTGAATACCTGTAATAGATTGTCTGGTTCGGAGTCGCCCCATTACTATCATAGCCGACAGCCTGGTCAGGAGGCGAGGCTTCCACCCAGCGTACACCCACATAGACCGAGCCGGATGTGACCGTGTAGTTGGCAGCAGAACCGTACCAGCGGGTAGTTGGATTCACCGGCACACTGCCCGCCAGATCGGGAATGGCGGCAAGCTGCGCGCCCGGTCCCGCGCCGGTATCGGCGTAGATCACCACCTCATAGGGATGCGTGGCGAGGGCTACACTGGCGGCCCATGTCACACATACTTTGGTGATGGTGTACGGGTAGCCGGGCGGGGTGAACAACTGGACAATCTCTGACGCCGGGTCAGCCGTCGTGACACCAGCGGAAGCATCAATCGTACCGTCATCGTACTGAATCAGGTTCGGCCCGGCGCTGCAATTATCGTCGGGCGAGGACGGCAGCGCCGCCCCGAAACCTGTATTGCCTCCCGGTCCGCCGTCTTTGAGATCGGGCGGATTGCCCCCCTGGGCGCTTACGCTTACGGGTCCCAGCACGGCCAGAGCCAGCGCCAGAATCACTAATAATTTAATGAACTTTATTTGGTTTTTCATATGCAATGGCTCCTCATATTTTATCATGACGCTGGGGCGGGCCGCTGACTGCCGCTATGATTCCCCTTGAATCCTTTCATAGTATATAGAATTTTGACGCAATGTTCAAATTTTGTTACTGTGCTGTCAGGGTTGTGTAAGTCTCGTCCCCACTGGCTCAAAACACCAATCTGAAGCATAATCCAGGGTGTTGCAACCAACTACACGCGAACTACCAGGTGCCTACATTCAGGAGACGAGCGTTATGTCCTCCCAATTATACCGGGCCGTTGAACTCGCCAACCAGGGCCAGCGCGAACAGGCCGCCGACCTGCTGCGCCACGAAGTCGCCCAGGACCCAGAAAATATGACCGCGTGGCTGTGGCTGGCCTCGGTTGCCGCTGATCGGGCCGAGTACCGCCGCGCGCTGATCGAAGTGCTGCGCATCGATCCTGACAATGCCCAGGCGCGGCAGGCGCTGACCGACCTGGACAGCGGCCCGCCGCCGCTCCCGACTCCGCCGGGACATGAGGGCCTGCCGCCCCGTCCGCCGTCCAAGCCGCTGTATGATGAGCGAGGCCCGGTCTTTCCCGGTCTGGCAGCGGCCCAACCGGGCACGCCACCAGCCCCGGGCACGCCACCAGCCCCGGTCCCGCCGCCTTACCAACCGGCGGCGCAACCGGCCTATCTGCCGCCCCCGGCCCCCTCGCGCCACAAACGACGCGGCTGCGGCGGGTGCGGGTGTGCGGGATGCAGCGGCGGCTGTACCGGCTGCGTTCAGGGCTGCATCTTCGGTGTAGTGCTGATGATCGCCATTCCGCTGCTGCTGCTGGCGGCGTTGAGTGCCAGCGACCACAGCCTGGGGCCGCTGGATTGGCTGACCACCCATTTCCCCGGCGAAATGGGGCGTAAAACGGTGGACTTCGAGATGCAGTCCGGCGGCGCGACCTACAACGTCACGTTCGATGTGCCGCGTAGCTGGTTCCGGGTGGACGAAAACGACGGGATGTGGGTGATCTGGCGCGATGTGCTGGATGAGATTATGCCCTTCGACAACACGGCTGCATCATGGACCGACCTGGAACAACGCGGCGATATCGCCACGATCACCGAAACCGACCCGATCACGCTCGCTTACGGCGGCGCACCGGCTGGAATGCAGTTCCAGGAATCGATTTTGGGCGATTTTGCGTGCGCGACGGTCCAGGCCCGCGCCAACGAATACCAGGACGTGATCGAATACGATAATGGGTGGTGCGGCTACCGGCTGCCGGATTCCACCACCGCCTGGACCGGGGGCCGCGTCTTTCAGGAAGCGGACCCGCCCGGCGAGATGCACTCCGTCGTGTTCGTGGTGCCCACCAGCGCCACCGAAGCGACCGGGTGGTCCATCAGCCTGCCGGAGAAGACGTTCAAGAAGGTGGATGACGATATCGCGTACCTGATCAAGACGGCGGTGGTCACGCGGTAACAACATGGGACCCCAGCGGCACGGAGGATCGGACGGCAGAACAGCGTGACTGTTTTAGCCCCTCCTCCTGACTCCCTCCCCACGTTGTGGAGCGGGGGAAAACGGCGCGACCCTCGCCCCCTTTCTCTGCTTGTGATACCGTTGGCGAATTGCGGGTGTAGGGGCGCTGCTTGCAGCGCCCCCGGTAAAAGAAACAGGGCGCTGCTTGCAGCGCCCCTACGCAAACGTGGCGGTGATAGGTTCGTCAACGGTATCGCTTGCGGGAAAAACGGTGCGCGCGCCGGGTGCGCGTTGGGGGATACGGACTAACCATCCATCACGGTATCCTGCCCCCAATGCCGACTATATCCGGGCCTTAACGCGGGCTTAACGTAAGTGAGGTAGGATTCCGGCGGTATTTTCTGGCAAATTACCCGATTGACAGCCGGGACGGGGCGGTGTATAACCCGGCGGGGAATTTTGCACGTAACGCTCAGCTAGAGGAGCTATGAATCAATGACCAGCATCCGTCGAATTGCTGTAATGACCAGCGGCGGCGACGCGCCGGGCATGAATCCCGCTGTGCGCGCGGTCGTGCGTACCGCCAGCGCGCAGGGCGTGGAAGTGTACGGCATCCGGCAGGCTTATTCGGGCCTGCTGTCCGGTGACTTTGAACGCATGACCAACCGCGATGTGAGCGGTATCATTCAGCGCGGCGGCACGATCCTGCAAACCGCCCGCAACCAGGAATTCCGCACGGCGCAGGGCCAGAAACGCGGCCTGCGCCGTTTGAACGAGCACGGCATCGAGGGTCTGGTAGTGATCGGCGGTGACGGCAGTCTGCGCGGCGGACTGACGCTGCACCAGCTCGGTTTCCCCGTGATCGGGGTGCCGGGCAGCATCGACAACGATATCTGGGGCACCGATATGAGCATCGGCGTCGATACCTCGCTCAATACCATCCTGGACGCGGTGGACAAGCTGCGCGATACCGCCAGCAGTCACGAACGCTGTTTTCTGCTGGAAGTCATGGGGCGCAACTGCGGTTATCTGGCGACGATGGGCGGCATCCTGGGAGGCGCGGAATTTATCCTGGTGCCGGAGTTCCCGACCACGTTGGAACAGATCGGCAAGGCGTTGGAAGACGCTTACATGAAGGGCAAAAGTCACGCGATGGGCGTCATCGCGGAGGGCGCAACGCCCAAGATTCACGAGGTCGCCGAATACCTGGAAAGCCACGATATCGGCTTCGAGGTGCGCGTCACGGTGCTCGGCCATGTGGTGCGCGGCGGCAAACCGAGCGCGTTCGACCGCCTGCTGGCGACCCGGTTGGGCGTGCGGGCGGTGGAACTGCTGCTGGCGGGCGAATCGGGCAAAATGGTCGGGCTGCACGGCCCGGATATCGGCACCGTCAGCCTGGAAGATGCCACCACCAAGCAGCGCGCCGTCGGGGAAGAATACGTCCAGATGGCGGAGTTCCTGGCGAAATAAGCGCTGCCGTTCGCACGTAGTAAAATGGGATATAGATTAACGCGGATAAACACAGATCGAGGTAAAAATCTGCGTGTATCGGCGTTTATTTGTGTCCTGTTCTTTCTTTTTCAGACTAAGGAAAAAATTTCATGAAAGCCATCATGGTGATGTTCGATACGCTCAACCGCCACATGCTGCCGCCGTATGGCTGCGAGTGGACGCACGCGCCCAACTTCGAGCGGTTGGTGGAGCGCACCGTCACGTTTGATAACGCCTACGTGGGCAGTATGCCGTGTATGCCCGCCCGCCGCGAACTGCACACCGGGCGCTACAACTTCCTGCATCGTTCCTGGGGACCCGTCGAGCCGTTTGACGACTCCATGCCGGAAATTCTGCACCGGAACGGCGTATATACCCACCTTGTCACCGATCACTACCATTACCTGGAAGACGGCGGCGCGACCTATCACAACCGCTACCAGACCTGGGACGTAGTGCGCGGCCAGGAAGGGGATCGCTGGAAAGGCGTGGTGCAGGACCCCGCGATCCCGCCGTCGCTGGGCGACGGAACCGGCCACCGTCTCTGGCGGCAGGATTGGGTCAACCGGGCCACTATGCCCACCGAGGAAGACCAGCCCCAGTACCA
>JAFGTJ010000369.1 GCA_016934195.1 Anaerolineae bacterium
CCAACTGCGCCGCAGCGCGCTTTACCGGGAGGATCAGCACAGTTATATCCTCTATCCCGACCGGGACCTGCCCGGTTTTCTGGAAAAGAATGCCATCGACGCCGATGCCGTCCGCGATCTGGGGTTGGTGGCGGCGCTGGCTGCCAATCACGATACAAGTCTTTTCGTTCAGGACGCCAACGGGACATTCCATTTCAGCGGCGATATCCGCAACGCGCAGGACGTGGCGCGGGCGCTCGCCGATCTCGCGGAGCAGCCGCGTTATGCCGGACTGGTCGCTGCCGACTCAAGTGCGATTCTGGCCCTGTTCGAGCGGACTTTCAACCATGCCGCCTTTACGGGGCGATCCGGGTCGTTCTTCGCTTACGAGGGGTTGGGCAGCATCTACTGGCATATGGTGTCCAAGCTGCTGCTGGCGGTCCAGGAAACCGTACAAACTGCCGCCCGTGATCAGGCTTCCGGGCCGATGCTGCACGCGCTGATCGAGGTGTACTACGACATTCGCGCCGGGTTAGGGTTCAACAAAACGCCGGACGTTTATGGCGCGTTTCCCACCGATCCCTATTCCCATACACCGGGCGGGCAGGGCGCAAAACAACCGGGCATGACTGGCATGGTCAAAGAGGAAATTCTGACACGGCTCGGTGAAGTGGGCCTGAATATTGACCAGGGCCAGATCAGTTTTAGCCCGGTGCTGCTGCACACCGATGAACTGCTCAGCGCGCCGTCAGTACTGCGCTGCGTTGATGTGGATGGACAGGAATCGCGGATCGACGTGCCCGCGAACGCGCTGGCGTTTACGTTTTGTCAGGTCCCCGTCATCGTGCAGCTTGCCGGAGACTCACACATCACGCTCACCCTGCATGATGGTAGTACCCGGACTATTCCTGATTCCCGGCTCAGCCCGGAATTGAGCCGTGCTATTTTTTCGCGGGATGGTACGGTTCGGTGGATCGTAGTATCGGTTCCAAACCGTCTTGAGGTTGGTGATTGATCGGTTTCCTTCCCTCAAATCAGGGAATCAAAAACGTAAATTTTGAAACAGGAGATAGTTTGATGAAACGACGACATATTCTATTGGCTTTGAGTATCAGCATGTTGGCTGTACTGGTTCTTTCCTGGCCGGTGTTGTTCACTGCCGCGCAGGGGGACCCACTCGCGCCGGATGGCGTACCGGGTGAGAGCTACTTCGCGCCGTTTAATGTTGAGATCGCGCCGGATGGCGATCTGGCGGACTGGGACGACGTGCCGGTCGTCACGATGCCCGGTGACGCTGGTCCCGACGCGGGCAAACCCGGTGTGACGTTCGCCGCCGCGTCGGATGGCGAATTCCTGTACCTGATGGGTATGGTCTACGACGATAATATCATCAGCGGCGAACACGACACCGATTACTGGAACGAGGATTCGCTGGAATTCTACATCAACGGTACGGGCGATCTGACGCTTGGTTCGTATGTGGATGGCACGGTGCAGATCACGATCCCGGCGCTCAACGCGACCACCGATGAAACGGTGATCGCGGGCGTGCAGGGAACCACCGCCGCCGCCACGCTCGAAGCGCTGACAACCGGTTACGGGTGGGCCGTTGAGGTGGCCGTGCCTCTCAAAAACGATATCTGGGACATCCACGCGGAACACGGCAGCGTGATCGGTTTCCAGGTACATCTGAACGCGGCCTCGTCATCGAACCGGGACACCAAACTGATCTGGTCGGTGTTTGATACGTCGGACCAGTCGTACCAGAATCCAAGCGTGTTCGGGCGGCTGATCTTTTTCGAGATCGGGCAGGAACTTACCGCCGACATGGAGATGGCGGAGCCAGAACCCACCGCGACCCCACTGCCGGTTGACCTGGATGCGGATTATCTCAAACCCTGGCTTTCGACCGAAGAACGGGTCGAGGACCTGTTGGGCCGGATGACGCTCGACGAGAAAATCGGGCAGATGACGCTGGTCGAGAAGAACAGCATCAACGGGCCAGAGGTCACGGCCAGATATATTGGCGGCGTGTTGAGCGGCGGCGGTGGCAGTCCGGTCAACAATACCGTCGAAAGCTGGCGCGAGATGGTGCGCGGCTACCAGGACGCCGCGCTGCAAACTCGCCTGGGCATCCCGATCATCTACGGTGTGGATGCGGTGCATGGGCACAACAACGTCAGGGGCGCGGTGATTTTCCCGCACAATATCGGCCTGGGCATGGCAAATGATCCCGACCTGATGATACGCATCGGGCAGGCGACCGCCAACGAACTGATTGCCACCGGCATTTACTGGAATTACGCGCCCGTGCTGGCTGTGCCCCAGGATATCCGGTGGGGCCGCACTTATGAGGGGTTCGGGCAGGACACCGAGTTAGTCACATCGCTGGCAACCGCGTATTTGATCGGCTTGCAGGGCGATGATCTGGGCAATCCGCTGACCGTGCTCGGCACGCCGAAACACTTCATCGGAGATGGCGGCGTCCTCTGGGGAACCGGCAGCGGCAGCTACCGCATTGACCAGGGCGATATGTTGGTCGATGAGGATACGCTGCGCGCGCTATATTTGCCGCCCTATGCAGCGGCAGTTGACGCGGGCGCGCAGAGCATCATGATCTCGTTCTCTAGCTGGAACGGGCTTAAGATGCACGCGCAGAGCTACCTGATCACCGACGTGCTGAAGGGCGAACTTGGCTTTGCGGGCTTCATCGTCTCCGACTGGGCCGGGATCGATCAGGTGGACCTGGATTACTATACCGCCGTTGTCACCTCGATCAACGCGGGCGTCGATATGAACATGGTCCCCTATAACTACAACCGCTTCATCGCCACGATGCAAAAAGCGGTCGAACAGGGCGACATCTCCGAAGAACGGATCGATGACGCGGTGCGCCGCATCCTGACCGTGAAATTCGACCTGGGCCTGTTCGAGTATCCCGACGGGCCTGTCGAACTGATGGACTACTTCGGCGGCGAGGCTCACCGCGCACTGGCCCGCGAAGCCGTGCAAAAATCGCTGGTGCTGCTCAAGAATGACGGTGATCTGCTGCCCCTGGCGACGGATACGCCCGTGATCTACGTGGCGGGACAGGCCGCCGATGATATGGGCATCCAGCTTGGCGGCTGGTCGATTTCCTGGCAGGGCGGCAGCGGTGACGTTACGCCCGGCACAACCCTGCTTGAAGCGATTGAGGCCACCGTTTCGCCGGATACGACGGTTGTGTATAACCTCGCCGGGAATTTCTCGGATAACACCGACGCCGAGGGCAATCCGGTTGTGGCGGACGTGTGCATCGTGGCGGTCGGTGAGAGTCCCTACGCCGAAGGCCAGGGCGACGATCCGCGTCTGCAACTGCCGCGCGGTGATATCCGCGCCCTGACCACCGCCGCCGACTCCTGTGACAAAATGGTCGTGGTGCTGATTTCGGGACGTCCCTTGATCATCACCGATGAAATTGACAGTTGGGACGCTGTCGTGGCGGCATGGCTGCCTGGTACGGAAGGGCAGGGCGTGATCGATGGGCTGTTCGGCCTGACGCCGATCACGGGCAAGCTCTCGTATGAGTGGCCCGCCTCAGTGGATCAACTGCCGTTGGGGTCCAGCGACGACGCGCCGCTGTTCCCGATGGGCTACGGCCTGGAAACTGAAGCGGTCCCGCCTGCGATGGACAGCGCCGCTGAGAATCCCCCGCTGCTGCTGGCGGGTTTTGAAACCGGGATCGGCTTCACGCAGGACGAATTCAATAACAATATCGGGTTCGTGCCCTGGGGCGATAGGGCCGATAACGTGGTGCTGGATGTGGTCGCGGCTGAGGGTGATCTGGCCGTACCGGATCAGGCCGAGGGTAATACCGTGCTCAGCGTGACCTACGATATCGCGTCGTATGGCGGCTTTACGCATGTGCTGACCGACGGCGTAAACTGGGTCCCGCAGGATTGGAGCAGTTACGGCGCGCTCGATTTCTGGCTGTATGGCGCGAACTCCGGCGGCACGATCCAGGTCGAGATTTTTGACAATCGCGCGCCGGATGCAACGGGTGACTCGGCGGAACGCTGGTTCTACCATATCGTGGATGATTTCGAGGGCTGGCAGTTCTTCAGTATCCCGTTTGCCGACTTCCAGCGCCGGTCCGACTGGCAACCGGGCGGCGCGCCGGATGATGGCCTCAATTTGACCGAGGTACACGGCTATGCGTTCGGGTTCCCGGCGGGCGTGGGCGCGCATACCAGCTACATCGACGATGTGAGTATCTCCGGCGGTGCGGGCGTGGTGAATCTGCTGCCGCCGGTTCCGCCCGTGCCGCGTCCTGATGTCTACCTGCCGCCGCTGCCCGTGCCCTATAACTACGGCGCGGAGTGGGAACTGGTCTGGAGCGACGAATTTGACGCCGAGGCCGGGACTCCCATCAATGACGAGTTCTGGACCTGCGAAATGGGCGGTCATGGTTGGGGCAATGCGCAGCTTGAATATGACACGGATCGTGTGGAAAACGTCGCGCACGATGGTAACGGCAATCTCGTGATCACGGCCCGCGAAGAATCCTACGAGGGCAATGATTACACCTCGGCCCGCTGCAATACGCAGGGTAAGGCCGAATTCACGTATGGCAAGATCGAAGCGCGCCTGAACCTGCCCGAAGGCCAGGGAATCTGGCCCGCGTTCTGGATGCTGGGCGCGGATTTCCCCACTGTGGGCTGGCCCGATTCCGGCGAGATCGACATCATGGAATACATCGGCAGGGAGCCGCAAACGATCTACGGCACGATTCACGGCCCCGGTTATTCCGGCGCTGCCGGGATCGGGTCGCCGCGCCCGTTTGACGTCCCGGTGTCCGGCGATTACCACGTCTTCGGCATCGAGTGGGAACCCAACGTGATCCGGTGGTACGTGGACGGCGAACTGTTCAACACTGTGACGGCAGAGACGCTGGCCGGGCGTAAATGGGTGTTCGATCACGATTTCTACCTGATCATCAACGTGGCGGTGGGCGGTTACTGGCCGGGTAATCCCGACGAAACGACCGTTTTTCCGCAGCAGATGGACATCGACTGGATTCGCGTGTACCAGCGCGGCGAAGAAGCGGCGGCGGAAACGCCGGATGCAGACGTGGCCCCGGCTGCCGGTCCGCTGCTGGCCGACTTTGAAGACGGGATCGGCTTCACACAGGACGAATTTAACAACAACATCGGGTTCGTGCCCTGGGGTGATACGGCGGGTAACGTGGTGCTGGATGTGGTTGCGGCAGAGGGTGATCTGGCGCTGCCGGATCAGGCCGAGGGTAATACCGTGCTCAGCGTGACCTACGA
>JAFGTJ010000370.1 GCA_016934195.1 Anaerolineae bacterium
GCGATATCACGTTCCACCAACGCAACCATTTCCCCGGCAATTGGATCGATCACCAGGGGCGATCCCTCCAATACCAGCCAATTGGGGTTATCACATAATAACAGCGTGTCAGTTTCAGCCGTTTCGCCCGTGTGGTAAATATAGGCGCGGTTCCTGATGGCGAATAACAGCCGGTAACCGGGTATGGGGTCAGGCAGCGTCAGGCCCGGATCGTGATTCGTTGAACATCCCAGGACGGCATCCGTCCAGGTGAATGCTTCCAGGCCTATCAGCCGGATGTCGGCGGGATCGGCGTTGTGTCCGGTGATCAGATCAGCCACCGCCCGGTCGATCCATGCCTGAGCCGCAGGTGGCACAACAGCCCCATCTACCGGGGATGCGTCATACACAAGCGCCGACGGAGCCGGGAGATCGGTCGGGGTAGGTGTCAAATCAACCGGGACAGGCGTAGGTGTCGGGGTGGATGGTACCAATGTGCGCGTTGGCACACTCTCTGGCGCAATTGTTTCCTGTGACGAGTCACCACAGGCTGCCAGTGCGATCAGACTGATCCCAATAACCACCCACCGCCGGATACCCGCCAGCATCCGGCTGCCCGTGCGTGCGTGCTGCCTCAAATGCTAGTCGTCGGCGGCAGTCAGCCGCTCTTCAATCCAGCCGGGCGTGACATTTTCCACGCTGATAATCTTGTTGGGCTTGTCTTCTCCGGCCACGATGTTGACCTGTTCCGGGCTGACTTCCAGAACGCTCGCCAGGAATTTAAGCAGTTGGGCATTGGCGCGGCCCTCGGCAGTGGATTCGGTCAGCCGAATCTTGAGCGAGCCGTCATCCTGAACGCCAACAACCTCAACGTTATTGGCGCGCGTGACCACGCGCACCGTGAACGCTGCGCCGTGTTGTGCATCGGTAATGATAAAATCGCGCGGCATGATAAGTCCCCTTTCTAAAAGGCAGCACTCAGCCAAACATTTGAACCAACATGGAACTGATAACCTGAAGTAGGATGATAACGATGATGGGGCTAAAGTCAAGTCCCGCTGCCGGTGGCAGTAGATTACGCACCGGGGCCAGCACCGGCTCGGTCAGATCGTATATCGCGCGCGCCAGCGGGCTGTTCGGATCGATCTGCACCCAACTCATCAGCACGCGCGCCAGAATGACGAACGAATACACGTATACCAACATTGCAAAAATTGCGACAAAAGCAGCCACAAACCATCTCCTTACTAGTACGATACGGAACCGCGCGGCCCGAAGATGGCGCGACCAATCCGCACCAGGGTCGCCCCTTCTTCAATCGCCACCGGGTAATCGTCGGTCATGCCCATACTCAAATCCGCCCAGGCCACCGCCGGAAAATCTTCCACCAGTGCGTCGCGCAGTTCGCGCAGCGCCATAAAAACCGGGCGCGCTTGCTCTGGATCATCCACGATAGGGGCCATCGTCATCAGTCCACGCACGTTCAAACCCGGTAGGGCGAGAATACACGCGATCTCGTCCCAGAGCGTTTGGCGCAGCGCGGCGTCGGTCTGCCAGCGGTGCGCATTCCAACCGTACTTGGACGCTTCGCCCGATACGTTCATTTCGAGCAGCACATCCAGCGCGTTACCCTGTTCGCCGAACATCCGGCTGAGGCGTTCAGCCAGCTTCACGCTGTCCAACGAGTGCAGCAGGTCAAAACCATCCGTGAGATAGCGCGCCTTGCGACTTTGTACGTGCCCGATCATGTGCCAGTGCAGCGATTGACCGGCCAGTTTCGGTATTTTTTCCAGCGCTTCCTCGATCCGATTTTCGCCAAAATGCCGGACTCCGGCAGCGGCGGCCTGGGCGATTTCGTCCACCGAATGAGTCTTGCTGACGGCAACCAGTGTCACCTCATCGGGTGAACGGCCCGCCCGCTGGCACGCCTGCTCAATGGTAGCTTGGACTGCGACCACACGATCCGCAATGGTGATTTCCATAGATCACGTTATCCTGCCAGCGCAATCACCGCGCCAAAACGCCCGGTACGCCCGGCCTCGGCGCGATGCGAGAAAAATTCACCGGTCCGACTGGCGGTGCAAATTCCGGCCACTTCGATCTGCGTAACGCCCGCCCGTTCCAGCACCAACTGGTTCGCGGCCCACAGGTCAAAATAGGCGCTGCCGTCATCGGCGCGGCGCACCAACCCATCCAACTGGCCGAACGCTTCGCGTACCGCCTCGGCCACTTCTTCCCCCACTTGATAGCGTTCCGGCCCAATGCTGGGACCAATGCCTGCCTGGACATCCTGCGGGCGCGTGCCAAATGCGGTTTGCATGGTCGCCAGGGTACTCGGACCGGCTCCCAAAACGGTGCCGCGCCAGCCCGCGTGAGCGATCCCGACCACATGCCGCACTGGGTCATACAACAGAATCGGCGTGCAGTCGGCAAAACGCATCACCAGCGGCAGGTCCGGGCGATCCGTGACCATGCCGTCGGCGCGCGCCAACCAGCCGCGTTCCGGCGCAGGATCGCGCACCACGACCGCATCAGCGCTGTGAACCTGCCACACCGAGCAAACACGGGACTCGTCAACGGCCAGCGCCGCATAAACGCGCCGGAGATTTTCGCGCACAGCGTCGGGCGCATCACCTACCGTCCCGCCCAGATTCAACGACGCCCAGGGCGCAGCGCTCACTCCACCCAACCGGGTAAAAATCCCGTGAACCAGTCCGGGCTGCGCGGCCCACTGTTCAAACTGGTAATAGACCGGCCCCGTTCCGTTGATTCGTCGCACACATTCGCCTTTTCTGCTACCATACGACACGAATTATAGCGCACTCCGTCATTTTGCGGCTAATGCCGCTCGTGCAGACTTTGTGCAGACGAGGAGTCCCATGTCCGGCTTATTAAACAAACTCAACACGCTGGTTCGCGCCCGGATTCAAGGGGTGTTGGGCGACGATCCAGACCGTCCCCACAAACGCGGGAAACAAGATCGCCTCGCACAATCCGGCAAAGATATCGACGCGCTGCGCCAGCAAATTGACAGAGCGCTGAGCGACGAAGAGCGTATGCAGGCCAATCTCCAGACCCTACAGCGCCAGATCGCGGACTGGGACCGGCAGGCGGATCGCGCACTGGAGGCCGGGGACGAAGCAACGGCGCGTCATGCCATCCAGCAAATAAAGGTGCAGCAGCAGCGCCTGACGATGCTTGAGGCCGAAATATCACAGCTCCACATTTCGACCTCGGAGTTGATCCGCCGCGTGAACGAGTTGGAAACGGTCATCGCAACGGCGCAGCAAACACAACAGCAGCAACAGGCCGCCGCAGCCGCTCCTGCTGCTGAACAGGCATCAGAACCGGTGCAATCACAGCAGACTCCGCCAGAGGTGAGCGACGATGCTGTTGACGACGATTCCATTGATGATGATCTGGCCCGGCGGCGCGCGCGCCTGAGCCAGTGATTCTGGAACAAGTCGTGATATTTGTTTCCAGGGAAAGTGATTTTTTATGTGCGAACCTGCTCAAATGAGGACTAAATAGAGTGAACAACCACATTACCTATGCGCAGACCATCCAACGACTTCAGGAAACTAACCAGCCTTACGGCGAATTGGTATTCGACAGCGGCGCAAAGATCGTGATCACGCAGCGCGGCGCGCGCGTCCTGGGGCCGTTCCTATCCGACGAAGCCGAGAGCCTGTTCTGGATGCACCCGGCCTGGGCCGGACCGGAGTCGTTCAAAGCGCTGCTGTTGAATAACGCGAATGGGTGGAACCTCGGCGGTGAACGCATCTGGATCGCGCCGGAGATTCAGTTCGTCGTCCATGATCGGGCTAACTTCACTACCACAATGCACCTGCCGCCGCAAATGGACCCCGGCGATTACACGCTGGATCAACCCCACAACGGCGTATACCGGGCGCGGCAGTCGCTCAGCATGGCAGCGTACAACCTGGCAACCGGGCAGAAAAACCTGGACGTTGAAATCCTGGTCCGATCCCTGGCCGATCCGCTGCGTTTTGTGGCCGGATACGAGGCGCTGGTAGACGGTGTGACGTTCGCGGGATACGAGGAAGTCGTGACACTGACCGAACACGAACACAACGACATCCTGAGCGAATCCTGGAACCTGGTGCAGCTTAACCCCGGCGGCCAGTTGATCATCCCGGTATCGCCAGTAACGCAACCGACCGACTACAACCGGGGAACCATACCGGATGCCGCGCGTGAGGTAAAAAACAATTACATTCGGATTGATATCACCGGCCAGGACATATTCAAGATCGGCTACAAAGCAGCGCACATCACCGGACGGCTGGCGTATTTTAATACGCTGCCCGATGACCACGCTTATTTGCTGGTGCGCCAGTTCTCCAACAACCCGTCGTCAATTTACATCGAGGAACCGGACAATCAGGTAGGCGAGCAGGGCGATTCGGTGCATGTGTACAATGATAGCGGCAGTTCCGGCGGTTTTGGCGAGATGGAATGCCAGGGGCAGACTATCGGCGGCGTGACCGGCCAATCCAGCAGCACGGACCGGTTTATGCTGTGGGCCTACGTGGGCGCACCGGGCAGATTGAAGACCATCGCCGCGCACCTGCTCGGCGTGATGTTGTAAGATTTTGCATTCCGCACCCGGGGAACAGATTATGGTGGGGACGTGGCGCGTCACATCCCCACCATTGTATGAAACGGCTACACCTGCCGGTCAATAAACGTTTTGGCAAATTCCACGAACCGGTACACGTCGTCAAAATTCGTCGCTACCCCCACCGACACCCGCACCGCGCCAACGGCATCTTTGACCTTGCCGTGCATCACGGTGATGAATTCCTCAAACGACATGCGTTCTTCTTTGCCAAAGCAGCTTACCAGATCGTCTTTGGTGAGGCCGTGCGCCTGTTCGCCCGCGCCGGGATTACAGAAACAGCCGGTTCGCAGCGAGATCGTGAGCGAGTTGGCTTCAGCCTCCACGTCCCGGTAATCGAGCAGTCTGCCGTTGGGATCGAAAAAGTTGATCGTCACCGTGCCGCCGCGCATGTGCGTATCCGCCGGGCCGTACAGGTGAATCACGGGCGCGCCGCTGCTGTGGTGCAGCGCCAGTAGATGGTCGATCAGCCATTGAGTCAGGCAGATCACGCGCTCGTGGATCGTCTCAATCCCGATCCCGGCAATGTGCCGCAGCCCGATCTCGACCGCCGGAAGGTTGAGGTAATCAATCGTGCCATCCTCGAACGCGGCTTCCCCTTCTTCGAGGTAGTAGCCATCGCCCTGTACCGACGCAATCGTGATCGTTCCGCCCGCGAACCAGGGACGGTGCAGCTTGTTAAGCGTGTCGCGGTGCGCGATCAGCGCCCCCACGCCAGTTGGATAGCCGAAAATCTTGTAGAACGACAGGCACACGAAATCCGGCTGCCAGCGCGACAGGTCCAGGCGGTTCGTAGGAGCAAAAGCGGCAGCATCCAGCAGCACGTCCCATCCTTTGGCCTGGGCGCGCGCAATCCAGTCCAGCGAATGCTGCACGCCGGAGAAATTCGATTGGGCCGGGTAGCCAAACAGGTTGTCAGTGCCTGGTTGGGCGCTGTCCAGCAGCGCGACCAGTTTATCTTCGTCGATGCGCAGTTCCGGCGGCAGGACCGGTGCATAGGTCACGGTCGCGCCTTTGGCGCGGGCAAACTCGCGAATACCGTTCACCGAATTGTGGTTGTCGAACGTCAGCACGTACTGCCCGCCCGGTTGAAACGGGTAGGATTCGCCCACCAGCTTGAGCGCGCCGCTGGCATTTTGGGTGAAAATTACGGCGTAATCGTCCGGTGAAGCGTTGAAATACTCGAACACATAGGCGCGCGCGTGTTCGGCCAGTTCGGTCATGGCAAGCGAGGTCGGGTTGCTGGAATGTGGGTTGCCGTACACGCCGCCGCGCAGCATCGCCATATGCTGATCGAGCTGGCTTTGCGCGTACAGCCCGCCGCCCGTGTAATCCAGGTAGACGTGGCCCAGTCCGTCCAGCCGCCCGTATTCCCTGGCCCGCAGATCGGCTAATGCGTCCAGGTCAAACTGGGGGCAGGCTTGCTTAAAATCTGCTAATACACGTTCGTAGGGAGTGTTGGTACACATACATTTCCTGTCTGGTACATTTACGACGACGATGATATCTCAACGATGACCTTATGCACGCCTGCCTCATACCGGGCGTTCATGGCGAAGGCTTGCCCGACATCCTGAAGCGGCATCCGATGTGAAACAAGGTCTTCCAGGTCCACATGAGCCGCTTCGGACAGAGCCAGGTGAATGGCGCGCGGGTAGACGTGTTTCATGCGGCGGACCATCATGATCGTCAGGCCCTTGCGCCGCGCAACCGAATGCTGCATGGTCATCTGATCCGTGCCGGGAATGCCGATCAGGACCAACCGCCCGCCCAACCGCGCCATATCCGCCGCCTGCTGGATCGACTGGTCAGCCCAGGCTGCCTCAAATACCACATCGACGCCGCGCCCGTTGGTCAATTCGTTGATGTGTGCCACCGGATCGCCCTCATCGAGTGTCCAGGCATCAGTCGCGCCCCAGGATTTGGCTTTTTCCGCGCGCCAGGGGAAGCGGTCAAAAGCGTAGATCGGATCGGCTCCGGCCAACCGCGCCATCTTCATGGTCAACAGGCCAATCGGTCCGCAGCCCAACACGACCGCGCTGTCCGTGACGTGCAGGTTGCCCAGGTCCGCCGAATGGATCGCCACGCCCAACGGTTCCAGCAGCACGCCGTCAGCATCGCTGAGCGCATCCGGGATCGGAAAACAGTTGCGCGCCGTGACGTTGAACCGTTCTTGCAGCGCGCCGTCGTGCGGCCACAATCCGTAGAAACTCAAATTGAGGCACAGGTTGGGATGCCCGTGTTCGCACATTTCGCAGTGCCAGCAGGGAGTAGCCGGGTCAACGGCGACTCGCTGGCCGGGCTGCAAAAGTTCGTGCAAACCGTCGTAAGCATCCGGCCCAACGGCCACCACAACGCCCGCGAATTCATGTCCCATGATCAGCGGCGATTCGACCGTCGTGTTGCCGATACGGCCATCCTCATAGGTGTGCAGGTCCGAACCACAGATGCCGACCGCCGTAACTGCGATCTGCACTTCGCCAGGACCGGGGGGCGGGGGTTCGGGAACCTCATCAATGCGCATATCACGCGCGCCGTATAACCGTGCAGCCAGCATACTGCCTCCTTTACCAACCAAGACTCAACACTATATTTATCCCTGACTCGACCGGGCAGAGTATCCACCAGACCGGGAATCATTGCAAACGCGCATCTGTATCTCGCGGTATTAATTTCCCAGCGGCACGGTCACATTGCAGATAATCTCGTAGCCCATGCGCTGGCCGATAATGCGAAACGTGCCCGGTTCGGCAAACCAGTAACCGCCAAACCGGACAATATACTGTTCTTCTCCGAGCTTGATCGGTCCAGAGGCCCATACATGAATCCGCCATTCATTGACCGTAATCCGGCCCGGATCATATTGGGGTGCGCCTTGCGCTTCAGCCAGCGTCGGCCATGCCGGGGGCACAAACTCGATCCAGACCCATTGATCGGGGCGCAGCGGGCCGTTGCTGGTCGCGCAGATTTCCAGGATCAGATCGTTATAACCCGGCGCGGCAAACTGATCGGTGAGCGGAACTTCCGGGCACACGTCCGCCGAACTGACCACGTTGGCCTGAATCCAGTTCCCATCGCGCAACTGCCACCACGTCATGCCCTCGACTTCCATACGAAGCACCGGATAAACGCGCGTCCCGCTGGTTACAGAGTTCACGACCTCGTAAGACGTACCCGGTCCGGCGCGTAAATCGGCACTGCGGTGCGTGACGCGCGTGCAGGCGTCCGGCCCGCCCGCCTCAGAGGGTGGGATCGGCGTTGGCGTCGGCGCGAAATGAGCGGTCAGAGTCTCCTCGATTTCGGCCTGTGACAGCGGTGGCGGCGCGCTGAGGCGATAGGGCAGATTGTTCAGCGGCAGCACGCGAATCTGTGTTAAATCATACGGTGTGGGCGCTTCGGGCGGTCCGGCGGGGAGCAGATCGGCGCTCAACGGCACAGTAACGCGCGCTCCGGCGGGCGCAAATTGCAGCGCATCCGAGGCCATAATTTCCGCCTCGCCGTCCAAGACGTTGATCGCCAGCGCGCCGCCCGGTTCGGCCTGGATGAATGCCGTCGCCGCCAGCCGCACCGTCACGCCGTTGATTTCGAGCGTTACCGGGTCGAAGGTATTGGGCGACTGGACCAACAGGCCGCTTTCCGGGGCTTGATCACACCAAGCGTCCTGGGTGCCGGTGCGCAGCGTGAACGTCTGGAAGGGATGGGCAAACGGCGTTTCAGCATCCACGACGGCCAGCGTATTGATATCGCCGTCTACTGTCACGACATCGGCGGATACCCACCCCGGCCCGCCGGTTTCCGGCAGCAGCACGCGCAGCCAACCGTTATCCGCCGTGCGCCCGTTCGCGGTGACGGTTTGGCGCAGCGTTAGCCGTCCCAAAATATCCCCATCGATCTCCGGCGTGGCGCGCAGATACGGAGTCGCTGTTGCCGTGATCGCCAGGGTGGGCAGGTAAGGCGCGGTATTGGTGATTTCGGCGTCCCCGAATAATAACAATACCACGCTGCGCTGCTCGGTTTCCGCGAGATCGGCCTGGATTTGCAGCACGGCCACACTCCACGCCGGTTCCGGGCCGGAACTGTCCAGGCGCAGCGCGCGCGTGACCGCCACGTCTGCGTTGTGGCCCGCCGCGCTGAATTCATTCCCCGAAACACCCGGTTGGAATGTAGCGTCAATGATGCCACTGCCATAACACGCCTGCCCGCGTTCCATACGCTGGCAGGCCGCGCCCGCCCGCGCCAATGCCAGCATCACGTTGGCCGGACAGCTATCCGATCCCTGGGCGGCAGCGGGTAGTGATATCTGCGGCAGCAGCAGAAGTGCGATCAACACAACAACTAATCCTGCCCGGTTGATGTTCATCGAACCCCCTCCTGGTAAATCCCCTTTTGGTTGAACTATAACACGACTCGCGTTAGCGGATAGTGAACGCAGTGTAGGCGTCGGGTTTGCACTCCCACAAGACTGTACTATGATTAGCAGTGGGGACACCGCCGATTAAACCGGGAGCCGAGCATGAGACGCCTACGTGTTTTTGTGCCGTTGTTGTTGGTGACGCTGGCGATTCTGGCAATTGGGCGAGTCGCACTGGGTCAGGATGGGCCGACCGCCTCGTTTGCTGTGCAGCAGCAGATCGGGCAGGTGAGTCCGCGTGGTGTCCAATACGATCCCAACTTCGACCAGATCGCCTGGGTGGATGCCCAGGGGCGGCTGGTGTTGGTGGATGCGGCCACCTTCGAGGTGCGGCATGTCCTTTACGAGCGCGGATCGTACAGCGTCTACCAATTCAGCCACGACGGGCGCTGGCTGGCGGTGGGCATTGACCGCCGCGTCGAGTTATGGAATACCCAGACGGGCGAATTGACCGTCACCGCCGAACCGGAAGAAGCGCTGCGCATCCAGGCCCCGCTGCAATTTGCCGATGATGATAAACTCCTGTTGATTACTGCCGTTGTGCCCGCGCCCGCCGCGCTGCGCCGCAGCGAGAACGATACCAGCAACCTCCCGTACCTGTGGGACCTGCCCGCCGCCCGCGACGAAGCACCAACCACCCTGCCGCGCTATTTTGAGTTGTACACCTTCTACGATTACCGCAACGGGTTTGTATTGGGCGCGAACGACAAAGTGATCGCCGCGCTGCCCCGGCGTTTGCAAGTCATGGACATAGCCGACCAGAATTTACCCGTCCTGGCCGAGATTCCTTCCGAACGGTTTGAACGCGATCCGATCTCGATCTGGTACAGCCTGCGCGACGATTATATGTACGCGCTGCCCAAAGACAGTAACAATTTCTGGCAGGTGGACACCGCAACCGGAAACGTGTTCGAGATTCCGCTGGGCCGCGACCTGAATTACGCCGATATCCGATCGCTTGGAGCACTGCAACTGGCGGATCAGGCGCGCATCGTCGGCCAGCCGGGAAGCCGTCAGAATAACTCGTTCCTGAACCTGGTATTGGGCAGCGATTACCGCCGCGCCTATAACTACCACCCGACGACGGTCATGATTCTGGACATAGTGGAACCGATTACGGTGGATGACCGGCGCAAGGGCTTTTTGCTCTACATGATTGACGAGCAGACCGGGCGCGCCGTAATCGAGGCGCTACGCCCGGTTGATACCGTGCAAATGGCCCTCTCGCCGGACAGTGTGCATTTAGCGGTACGGCGCGCATCCGGCGACCAACCTATTGAAATTTACAACCTGGATACCGGCGCGCTGGAACGGGCCATTATTCCGGCGATTCCCGATCCAGAGGGACGCGACTTGCTGGCGTATGATGCCAGCGGGGATGTGATTCTCAGCGGTTTTCAGCGATTCGACGCCACGACCGGCGCGGTGCTGCACGAGGACCTCCGGTATCATCCCGGTTTTGAACAGTATTTCTTCTCGCAAGACAGCCAGAGTCTCGTGACGCTAACCGGCTCCGAGTGGTGGCAGTGGGATCTGGCACACGGCGACGTGATCCGCCGTGAAACACTGCGGCTGCGCGGCACGCTGCTAGAAATTTCGCCGGACGGACACCGCTTCATGACTCAATTAGATCCGTCCGAAGGTCCTGGGATCGAAGTGGTGGACATAGGCACCGGGGAACGGCATACCGTGCTGTTTGAGACGCTGCCCGGTCGCCCCCTTTATCAAGTCATTCCCAGTCCCGACTGGGAACATTACCTCGTGACTTACGACGCAAACTCCTACGGCCCGCATTATCCCGGCAACGAAGTAGCGGTGTACAGCCTGCGCGACGGGCTGCGCTGGTTCCTTGCCGGGGATGATCTCCCACACCCGGAAGCGCAGAGTTACGGCTGGTTGGACAATACAACAGCTTATATTTACGGCGAAAACCTGGGTGGACCCACATCACCCGCCCGCGTATATGGCGTGGACTACGACGGCTCCGGGCTTCCGGCCTGTCTGGTGACGGCGTTCCCTGGCGAGTGGACGCGCTGGCGCGATCTGTGGGAAAAGTTGCAGCTTACCATGCAGGCCGACCGGCTGAATGAACTGGCGCTCCGGCTGTGCGGCGTGTTACCCGGCACGACGGACGATATCGAGGCGGTGTTCCATCCCACGCTCACGCCGACCTCGCCGCCGGTCACGGCGACTCCGGCGGTGATCGCGGGCGTGCCGATCTGCCTCACCAGCCGCTTCCCCCGGCAGGCGGCGGAATACGCGGCCATCTGGCGTGAGATGAGCGCCGGGTTGACGCCCGAAGAAACCGCCGAGTTGGAAGTGCTCCTATGTGAAGGGCTAAGCCAGTCTTCAGGATCATCCGATCCGCAGGCCGGGGATGCGCCCGAAAATACCGTGCAGGTCACGACGATTGACGTGATTACCGGCATCCGTGCGGCGGGCGGATATCTGCCGCCAGGCGTGCAACCTGCATCGCGTTCGATCGATCTGGTGGCTGAAGAATTCCGGCGGTCCACCAACCGCCAACCCACCGACCCGGTGCTCAGCCCGGATGGAACGCTGCTGGCAGTACGCACGACCCAGAATCACGTCACCGTGTACCGTTTAGTGACGCCTTATGAGACGTTGGCCGCGAATGCCACCGCGACGGCAGCTCCGCGCGCGGAGGAAGAAATACAGTACATCTCGATGCGGCCCGCCCCTACCCAACCGCTCGACCGGGCCGGACTGCCCCGCCCCACGCTCACGCCGACTATCACGCCAACACCGCCCTCGCCTGCTGACCAATCCGCCAATCTGCCGCGCGCAGGTGAGGTCGAAATGTTGGGCGAGACGGACATGCGCTACACAGCCGCCGTCCCCCCGCCGGGTTATGCCGCCAGTGGTGATTTGCTGGTGCGCGTGTATGGCGATGACCGGATGCTCTGGCGGCTGGAAGCGGCGACCGGATGGCTGCATCCCGACGAGAGGCTGCCCACATGCTATCTTGATACTGAATTTGGCTGCGCATTGTCGGATGATCAAAACTGGCTGGTGCGCGGGCAAACCGTTTCACGTGCCGACGGCAGTAATCCGGTTTATCTGGCCGACGTACACGGCGTACCGTTGGCCCTGGAAGGGGCCAATTGGGTCGGCCCACATCTGCTGGAATACCAGTACCAGGATTACCGGCTGGATGTGTCACGCGACCCAATTACCCTGCTGCGTTATTTTGACCCGGTGGCCGAAACGATATCAGACCCGGTGCGCCCGCCGGAACCGATCACCATCAACGGGCTGCGCACCGAGATTCTGGAAACACAGCCGAATAACGGATCGGTGGCGGTAGTGCGAATACGGTTCAATACCGGCGTGAACGACGGCTACAAATATTACGTTTACGACCGGGCCACCGGGCAGACAGATTATTTTGCCCGGTTAGCGGGCGATTTCGATAACTTCTTGCAAGTGACCTGGAATCCACGCGGCCACGAATTCTACTACCGTTATCCTGACGCGCCCGGTGACGGTGGCTGGTACGTGTACGATACCGGAACGCGCCAGCACCGTTTCCTGGGCGAGATGCCGGGCGGTATATGGTCGCGGGATGGACGCTACCGGACCGAGTGGTTTACCCTGTCCGGCGAAGCTTACCAGGAACGGATTGACGCGGGATTGCCACTGCCCAAACTCCGCGTATGGGATCGGGAAACCGGATTGGTGCGCCATTACTGCATCCCCGGCGCGGGCGACTGGGTGTATGACGGCGCGCCGCTGTTGTGGTCGCCGGACAGCCGCTATCTCGCATTCCAAATTCCACTGCCCGAAGACGGCGAATACGAAACGGTTCGCCCGCGCGCGCTGCTGCTCGATATCCAGACCGGCAGCGTGATCGAACTTCCGGTGGACGTGGCCGGTATTGCGGGTTGGGTCGAGTGAGGGGGCGTGTGATGAAGTGTAATGTGACGAAACTGCCGCAAATCCTGGTGCTGCTCGCGCTGTTGTGCGTTCTGTGCGTTCCAGTGGGAATGGTACAGGCTCAGGGCGGCGGTGATGGCGGTGATGATGATGCCCCGGCGGTGCTCGTCACGACGCAGGACTACGCCTCGCTGCGCACCGGACCGGGCCAGAGTTTTCCGCGTGTCGCGGTCGTTGATCCAGCGGTAGAACTGCCCGCTGTGGGGCGTTCGGTCGATACGCGCTGGGTCCAGGTGGCGTACCAGGGCCAGCTCGGATGGATTCATGTCACCCTGCTGGTGTGGATCGGCGATATCCTCCAACTGCCGGTAGACGGCCTGTACCCGGCCCCGTATGTGCGAAAAATGCTGGTGACAGGCATCACGACCCGCGAAACGCCACTTTACGAACACGAAGTCACGCCCAGCGACCAGATCGGTTTGCTGCCGGAAGGCGTGGAGGTCGAGGTCACGGGGCGGTTGGGCGGGCCGACCGGGATGTACCAGTTGCAAATTCGCCATGAAGGGGCGCTGTACTGGGTGGGATCGTGGAATATCCGCATCCTGGACGGGGCGGAAACGCGCCTGCTGAACAACACCTACCGCTACGCTTATGGGCGGCTGGTAACGGCGCTGGACCGTGACATTACGAGCGTGTATTCGACGTTAAACCGCGTGGCGAATATCTGGCTGCGGCTGCAAGCCGGGGAGCGCGTGCGCTGCGATATACCGGGCTATGCGCGCCGCAACGCGACCGGCGGCGATATCGACTCGGAACCCAAATTCATCCCATTGGTCAGCGCGCTGGATGCCGGGATCAAACATACGAACGCTGCCATTTCCGCGTTTGAGGATGCCTGCGGACGCGCTGCCGATGAAGGTTTTTTCCTGGAAGCAACCGACGTAACCGCCGCCCTGGATACCATCACAATTGCACGTCACAACCTGAATATTGCGAATGCGCTGCTGTCGTCGCTGAAAGTGCGCGATCCGCTGCTTGGCAACCGGTAAAGGGTAACGCATTACGGGTTAACGACCTAAGACATTATATAAGGAGCCTCGCTGTGAACAAGCGTTTGATCTGCATTGTGCTCATGGTTTTATTGATCGTGCCCTGGGGCGAGAACGTACTGGCCCAGAGCGACCCACTGATCTGTGACCAGTTCCCCGCCGCGTCTACCGACGTGCGGACCGGCTACTACATGGGCGAGGGCATGGGTTATTTTGAGGCGGGCGAACTGGCAAAGGCGCTCGACAGCTTTTCGTGCGTGACCGACCAGATCAATTCCAGTTATATTCCCGGCTACATGGCGCGCGCCGCCGTGCGTGTTGCTCGCCGGACGTATGACGAGGCGATCACGGATTACACGGCGGCAATTGGCCTGGATGCAGGCTATGCGGCGGCCTATAACAACCGGGCCATCGCACACGCGGCGGAGCAAAATTACGACCGCGCAATGGGCGATCTCAATCAAGCGATCCAGATCGACGGCGGCTACGTGCTGGCATACATCAACCGGGCCGTGATCTACGGGGTCCAGGATGAATTTGAATTAGCAGTAGCCGATCTGGAACAGGCGATCTCGCTTTCTGGGATCGACAGCGTGGTCGCGGACCTGACCGATCCAGATCGTCCGGCGGACGCGGTATGGCCCAGCTATAACCGCGATCATGCCCAGGCGTATGCTTTGTTGGGCATCATCCATTCGGCCTGGGCGCTGGATAATTACAATACCTATCTGATGCTGACCCGTTCCAGCGGTGACGCACGCATCCAGAGCGCCGCCGGAGCGCTGGAATCGCGCTTTACGTTCGACCTGCGCCTGGACGATGGGACGTGGCTGCTGCTGGCTGATTTCTCGCCTGCCGGTCCGTAAATAAGCGGCGAGCGAGAGGAAACTAACGTGAACGCACAACGGCTGTTAACCGCCTGGATCGTCGTGCTCTGCCTGGCCTTGATGCCAATCTCTGCCAGCGGGCAGACCGATCTCACCTGCGAAGACCTCGCGCCCAGCAACGCGCCGCCGGAATATTTCGTGGGTCTGGGAAACGCTTACCTGGACCTGGGCGATTACGCGCTGGGCATCGTGGCGTATACCTGCGGCGTGGAAGGCTTCCCCGACTACGCGCCCGCTTACGTCAGCCGGGGGTATGCCTATACCGTCCAACACGACGACGTGGCAGCAATGGACGACTACAACCGCGCGCTGGAACTGGACGCCAACCTGATCGCGGCCTACAACAACCGGGGAATGCTCTACATGAGCCAGGGTAATTTTGGGCTGGCGCTCACCGACTTTGATCTGGCGGTACTGCTCGATCCCAACTACGCGCCCGGTTTCCACAATCGTGGGTTGGTCCACGCCGCCGAAGGTCACTACGATCTGGCAATTGACGATTTCCGGCAGGCGCTAGCGCTCGATCCCGGTTATGCCGCGCCATATGCGTCGTTGGGCGCGGCCTATTCCGCGATGGCGCTCGACAGCTACCAGCAGTACACCGATCTGGCC
>JAFGTJ010000053.1 GCA_016934195.1 Anaerolineae bacterium
TAGTCCGACAAAAACTCACCCGCTTCGTTCCGAATCTCCGGTGGCAGGTTTCTTTGTGCGATGGTTTCCAGGTACAGCCAGGCCGCCAGTTCATCCTGTTCGTTCGTGGCAACGTAACGGGCCACATCCGCGATCAGGGTGGGTGATGCGTCCAGCCGGTTGATGGCAATGATGGCGGTGCTAATCGCTTCTTCGCGGTTGCCGTCTTTCATATACGCCAGCGCCAATACGAAGTAGTTCGCCGGGTTGGTGGGATCGTCGTCCACGTCCTGCTGAGCTTGCTCAACTGTGATGTCGGATGGGATATCGAACGAGTTGATCTGTACAGAGACGGGGGCATCACCGGGCGGTGGGCCAGGGTTTTTCCCGATGTCGGTTTTAGCTTCAACGCTCCAGGGCCGGAGGTCTTCGTGCGATATCGCCCGCATGACGATAAACAGGCTGAGTAAACATGTCAGCAGCAGTACGCCAAACCCGCCCAGAATCCACAGGTTGGCGCGGCGGCGGTATGCCCGGCGGCTGGCTGTGCTGCCAGTGCCGGTTGGTGTGACGGGCGATGGCACCCCGGTATAGGCCGGAGATTGTGTCGCCGGAGTTTCGGGTTCAGCGGCGGCGGGCGATCCGGTCAGGACCGGCGGGCGATAGCGGGCCGCGCTTAGTTCGGTCATGCCTGCTTCTTGCACCGCCGACCGGAACGCCGCGATCATGTCTACCGCGCTGGCATAGCGGGCGGCTGGCTCTTTCGCCAGCGCTTTGAGCAGCACCCGTTCCACCTCAACCGGCACTTCGGGATTGACCTTCGAGGGCAGCGGCAGCGGTTTGTAGATATGATCGTGAATGATGGCAAACGGCGTATCTGCGCTGAACGGCACGCGCCCGACCATCATTTCATAGATCACCACACCGAGCGAGTAAATGTCCGTGCCGGGGCCAAGATTCTGATCCCCTCTGGCCTGTTCCGGCGAGATATACTGCGGCGTGCCGAGCATCATGTCCTGGCTGAGCGTTGATTCGCCTGCCTGGGCGATGCGCGCCAGTCCAAAGTCCGCGATATAGGGTGTATTGTGGGTATCCAACATGATGTTGGACGGCTTGATATCGCGGTGTAGAATGCCGCCTTCGTGGGCATATGTCAGGGCATTGGCGACCGCTTCCAGCATCTGGATCGTTAGGTCCAACGGCAGCGATTCTCGTTTTAGCTGCGCCTTGAGCGTCTCACCCTCGATGAATTTCATGATCAGGTAGGGCTGGCCCTCGTGATCGGCAAAGTCGTAGACCTGGACGATATGCGGGTGTTCCAGCTTGGCGACGATCTGGGCCTCACGCTTGAAGCGTTCGAGGAAGTTGGAGTCTTCCAGAAAAGCCTGGTGCAGCACTTTGAACGCAACGTAGCGATCCAGGTTGGCGTGATAGGCCTTGTAGACCGTTGCCATACCACCCTGGCCGATCTGATCGGTAATCCGGTACGGCCCGATGGTGTCACCGATTGTAAAAGACATAGATATCCCTGACGCGGCTAAACTTATGATCCCATTATAGTAACTCCCCGTTATCACGCGAATAACGGAGTGCAACCATTTTGTAAAATCCGGCGGGACGAATGAATATCCCGCCGGATATACATGATCCAGCCGGGTAAACTAGTCGAGGTCCGCCAGTGCTACAACACCGGGCAGCGCTTTGCCTTCCAATAGTTCCAGGCTGGCCCCGCCGCCGGTCGAAATGTGCGACATCCGTTCGCCCAGGCCCGCTTTCTGGACCGCCGCCACTGAATCGCCGCCGCCGATGATGGTGGTTGCGCTGGACTCGGCCAGGATTTCGGCAATGGCGTAGGTGCCTTTGGCGAAGTTGTCCATCTCGAAGACGCCCATCGGCCCGTTCCAAACGATGGTTTGGGCTTCCTTCAGGACTTCGCGGAAAGCTTCGACCGCACCGGGACTGATGTCCAGAATACGCCAACCATCCGGCACACCGTCTGCCGCTTTGATGATCTGGGTCTTGGCGTTGTTGTCAAACGCATCAGCGATGACGACTTCTTCCGGCAGGACCAGTTTATTCCCACCGGCGGCCATGAGCTTCTTGGCCGTGTCAATCGCATCATCTTCAACCAGCGAATCGCCTATCGCCCAACCCTTTGCCTTGTAGAAGGTATTCGCCATGCCGCCGCCGATCAGCAGCCGGTCGCATTTGCTCAGCAGGGCCTCGATCACGCCGATCTTGTCCGACACTTTAGCCCCACCCAGAATCGCTACGAAGGGTTTTTCCGGCGCTTCCAGTGTTCGGGCGAGATAGTTCAGTTCCTTTTCCATCAGGAAGCCGCCGACGGCGGGCAGGTAATGTGTAACGCCCTCGGTCGAACTATGGGCGCGGTGGGCAGAACCAAAAGCGTCATTAACGTATACGTCGCCCAGCGCCGCGAGTTGCTGGGAAAGTTCTTCGTTGTTCTTGGTTTCCCCGGCATGGAAGCGCGTATTTTCCAGTAGCAGCACGCCGCCTTCCGGCACCGCAGCGGCGGCAGTTTCGGCGGCTTCGCCCACGCAGTTGTCCGCGAAGGCCACATCCACGCCGAGCAGTTCGGCTAATACCGGGACCACCGGCTTCAGCGAATATTTCGGATTGATCTCACCCTTCGGACGGCCCAGGTGCGACATCAGCGCGATATAACGCGGCTTCTGCTCTAAAATATATTGCAGCGTCGGGATCGCGGCGCGCACGCGGGTCGCGTCGGTGACGACACCATCGGCTACCGGGACGTTGAAATCCACGCGAACCAGCACGCGCTTGCCGGTCAGGTCGATGTCACGCACAGTTTTTTTGTTCATATTGGAATCTCCTATTCAGCATAAAGGGGGCAGGGCGCAGCGGCCCGTACCCCCAGTGTAACCGTCTTGAAACAGGCTCCGGTTTAGAGCTTGTCGGCCATCAGTTTCGCGAGATCAGCGGTGCGGACCGAATAGCCCCACTCGTTGTCGTACCAGGTCATGACCTTGACCATCGTGCCATGGAAGACGGAGGTCGATCCCAGGTCGACGATGCTCGAACGCTCGTCGCCCTTGAAGTCCACCGACACCAGCGGTTCTTCTGACACGCCCAGGATACCCTTGAGATTGCCCGCTGCCGCTTCCTTGAAAGCCGCATGCAGTTTTTCGGTGGTGGTTTCTTTTTCAACTTCCGCCACGAAGTCTACCAGCGACACGGTCGGGGTGGGGACGCGCACGGCCA
>JAFGTJ010000371.1 GCA_016934195.1 Anaerolineae bacterium
GGGACCATTTCGACTGGGGCTTCCAGCGCCAAAACCGTGACATTATCTACGCTGAAACTGCCTTCAAACGCGGTGGCGCTGGTGCCGATCTTCACGCCGATCTGCTTGACGTTGGTCATGTCGCCCATGTCAGCGAGGTCGGCTTCGTAAACCATGCAGTCTCCGGCTGCCGGTGCGCCGCCGGGATTGTTGGCCCAGGTCCATTCCTCGCCGGTTTTCATGAAGATTTGGCCGAAGAACTCAACCGCCCCTTCCGGCGCGCAGACTTCCACCGTTAGCAGACTGTAAGCGGACAGGTCCCAGCCTTCGTCATTCTGAACGAAGACGCCGCCCTCGTTCCAACCGTCGGCGATCCACGCGCCGCTCATCACCAGCGCGCCATCCACGACTTCCGCTGCTGTCACCTGCGGCCAATCCGTAGCCACTTCCCAACCCTGCGCGCCGTCTTCGAAGTCAAACAGCACGGCGCTGTCGGTTACGATCATTTCCGGTTCAGCAGTGGCGGCGGGAACTTCAGCATCCGGCGCAGCTTCCAGCGCTTCAAAATCACCGTCTGCCGCGATACCGTAGACTTCAAACTCCCACAGCGAGAAGCCCCATTCCGTCGCGCGCTCAATGCCGTGCAACCGGACGTAGCGGGCTAATACCGCTTCGTCCAGCGCGATATCGTCAATGTCGCCGTCGCTGGCCGCTTCGCTGTAGACGGTTTGCCATGCCGCGCCGTCCCAGACCTGCAATTCGTAGCTCTTGCCGAACGCGGTTTCCCATTCGAGGACAAATTGCCCGATCTCGAACACGCCTTCCAGGTCCACCATCAACCATTGATCGTCGGCATATTCGGTGGACCAGCGCGTATTATCCACGCCATCGGTTGCGTATTCGGCCAGATAGGACAGGCTTTCCAGCGTCGAAGCCGTAGTCGGTTTGCCCAGGGCCACATTGCCGCGATTGGGGTCTACCACCTGTACGACGAATGCAACGCTGCTGATGTTGCCGCCGGAGTCCGTTGCGGTGATCTCGATGTTGCCCGTTCCCGTTGGCCCGACTTCAAATGTCAGCGACAGTTCGCCCGAATCGTCAATGGCGGGGGTGATCAGGTCTGGATTCGAGTTCTGTGTGATCTCGTAGGCCAGGGTGTCACCGTCTTCCACATCCTCGAACACGTCCGCCAGATTCGCAACCGTGATTTCCTCGGTATCGTTGGGCACGAACACGTTCTCAATCGGCGCTTCGATGACGGGAATGTGATCGAGATCGCTGAGGTCTATCGCGACGTGCTCCGGCGCAATGTTGAAGATCGTGTACAGGCCGGGCTTGGTATCTTCCAGATTGCCATGATCGCCACCGGCCCACTGCCACGCCAGCGCGCCCGCATAACCGTTCTCGTAGAGGTTTTGATATGATTCAATACTATTGCGCATGATACGGCCTTCAGGCCGGTAGCCCATGCCCAGGTTCTTGATCCCGGCAGCCGGGAATTCACCGATGATGAGCGGCTTGTCCAGTTCCCAGTGCGAAGCCGGGTTATGGAACGGCGAGGTATCATCCCCGAAGTGTTCCGGGTAAAAGTGGACCTGATAGAAATCAAGCGTGCCATCGGGATCGCCGCCCGCCTCGATCAGGCGTTCGTCGGTGTAGTAGTTATAGAAATCGCCGATGTCGGTCAGCACGCGCATATTCCACGATCCGTTTGTGACCTTCGCGCCCGGATCGGTCCGGTGGATGGCTCCCGCCAGCAGATTCACGAACTGCTGGATGTAGGGCATCGTGGTATGGTATTCCGTCCAGCCAAATTCCTCGGTCACGCCTTCCGGCTCGTTGAAGATTTCCCACGCCACAATGCCGGGATGTCCCGCCAGCGCTTCGACCATTGGGATCAGCGCGTTGTCAATGTATGCCTGGGTATAGTCGGGGTCCTCGATCATGAGCGTGTTCCACTCTGCTGGGACCGCCGCTTTTTCCTTCAGCATATCGTGTGACCACAGCACCGGCATGACCAGGATGCCGCGCTCATAAGCCAGGTCAATTCCGCGTTTCAGGTTCTTGATGTCATTTTCGCCCAGGCCGACCACTTTACCGTCATCGCCATAGATCGGGCTGGCGCTGCCGTCGGTGTGCAGCCACCAGCGCAGGGTATTCCCGTGCGCTTTGGCGATCTCGTCCATGACCGCCACCCAGGTCGTTTCGTTGAAATTATCCAGATCGTGCGCGAAACTGATCCATGCAAGGTTGATCCCGCTCAGGAACAATTCTTGCCCGTTGTGTGTGATGAACTGCGGTGTCTCGCCGTCTTGCGCCAGCGCGACCGAAGCCAGTCCCGACAGCGCAAGCGATAAGACAATGACCAAAACCAACGAACGTTTCAACATGCGTTTTTCTCTCCTAAACAAATGACGGACTAAATCTCGGAATTCTCTTTTGCGAATGCGATAATGTCATCGACGTACCCAAACGCCAGCCCCGTGACCGTATCCGCCGCGCCGTAGTAGATCGCAATGCGCCCGGTATCGGCATCGGTCAGCGCGGCGCACGGGAAAACCACGTTCGGCACATCGCCAGCATTTTCATAGAGTTTCTGCGGCGACATCAGGTACGGGGCCGCCCGGTAAATGACTTTCCAGGGTTCGTCCAGGTCCAGCAGCGCCACGCCCATGCTGTAGACGAATCCGTTGCAGGATGTCAGCACGCCGTGATAAAACAGCAGCCAGCCCTCGGTTGTTTCAATCGGGATCGGACCCGCGCCGATCTTGGTGCTTTGCCAGGTCCAGGGTTTGGTCCCCATCACCCAACGGTGTTTGCCCCAGTGGACCATATCAGGGCTTTCGCTGAGGAAAATGTCGCCGAACGGCGTGTGTCCATTGTCGCTCGGACGGCTGAGCATGACGTACTTGTCATTGATCTTGCGCGGGAACAATACGCCATTCCGGTTGAACGGGAGATAAGCGTTTTCGAGGAAGTGGAACTGCTCAAAATCGTAGGTATAGCCGATCCCAATCGTAGGGCCGTGATAGCCGTTGCACCACGTCACGTAGTAACGATCTTCGAGCCAGCACACACGCGGATCGTAGCGATGCACGAAGGTTGACAGTTCAGGGTCATCAAACTGCCATTCGATGGGATCGGGCGCGATATCCCAGGTAAAACCGTTCTGGCTGTGACCCACATGCAGGTTCATGTAACGGCGCGTATCGTCCACGCGGAAAACGCCCGCAAACGCACCCTGATACGGTACTGCCGCGCTGTTAAAAATACTGTTGGCGCGCGGTGTCGCGTCACGCGGGATGACCGGATTCTGACTGTAGCGCCAGATGGGAGCATTTGACCCGGCGGGCCGGTCTTCCCAGGGAATATTCGGTAATGCATTGCCGGTGATAGTGTTTGCCATAGTGATAGTTTCCTTACCCTTTCATACCAGTGAGAGCAATACCGCGCACAAATTGGCGCTGGAAAATAATGAACATGATCAGGGTGGGCAGCGAAACAACCAGCGCTGCCGCCATCTGGATACCGACAGAAGCTGCCCCGCTAAAGGCGTTCACCATGGTGGAAAGCACTAATGGCAGGGTGCGCAGTTCTTCCGATTGCAAAATGACCAGCGGCCAAACGAGGTTGTTCCAATCCGCCAGAAACACGAAAATGCCCATTGCGACCAGCGCAGGACCCACCAGCGGCAGTACCACCTGCGCCCAGATGCGGAATTCGCTCGCGCCATCCACGCGGGCCGCATCCAGTAAATCATCGGGCAGCGACAGCATATACTGGCGCAAAAAGAACAGCACAAACGCGCGCGGCAGCGCCGGAATGATCAGCGCCGTATAGGTGTCCAGCCACCCTATTTCCTTAATTACCAGGTAGCCGGAGATCAACGTTACCTGCCAGGGGACCATCATGGATGATATAAAAAACAGGAACAACAGGTTCCGGCCAGGAAAACGGTGCTTGGCGAGCACAAATGCCGCCATCGACGCGACCAGCAGCGAGCCGATGGTGATCGAACTCGCTACAAAGGTGCTGTTGAAGAAATAGCGCAGGAAGCCGCCTTCGGTGTTGGGGAAGCGCTGAAATAACCCCTTTTGTTCCTCGTTGGTCACTTGCTCCTGGGCGTTGCTGTTGAAAAAGTTTTCCAGGGTAGGGGATTCGACGATGAACGTTGGCGGAACCTGGCTCAATTCTTCGGCGGGCTTGAACGCTCCAATCACCATCCAGTAATACGGGGCCAGCATCAGCAGCGCCAGGATAAGCACCGGGACATAAGCCAATCGCTTGAGAACAATGTCTTTGGTTGTTGGATTTTCAATCATGTCAGGCTTCCTCGCGGGTGCGACCGGCGCGCAAATTGATAAGGGTCAGCACGAAAATGATGAAGAATAGAATCCAGGCAATGGCCGAAGCATACCCCAGGTTGAACTGCCGGAACCCCTGATCATACAGGTAAACCACACTGCTCAGGCCGGAATCGAGAATGCCCCCCACGCCTTCGGCATCGGTGAACAGCACGTAAATGGATTCAAACACCTGGAATGCACCAATCGTCCCAGTCACGGTGACGAAAAGCAGCGTTGGGCGCAGCAGGGGAAGCGTAATGAAGCGGAATTTCTGGCGGGTGTTTGCGCCGTCGATACTGGCGGCTTCGTAAATGTCCTGGCTGATATTCTGCAACCCGGCCAGGAACAAAATCATGTTGTAGCCCATACCGCCCCACACGGCGAGCATAATCAGCACCGGCAAAGTCCAGTCCACATTGCGTAGAAAGATAATCGTGCTGTCGGCACCGAGCGCATTGCGCACTGCGTTGATCAGGCCGTAATCCTGCCCGCGAAAAATCCAACTCCAGACGACGGTAACGGCTACGGTCGAGGTCACGGAGGGCAAGAAGAAAATCGTGCGCAGCGTCATGTTGAAGAAGGTTTGTTTTTGGAGAGCCAACGCCAGGCCCATCCCGAAAATGACGTTCAGAATGACGACGGCAATCACATAGGTGGTTGTATTTTGCAGCGCGTGCCAGAATCGCGCGTCGCGCGCGCCGATAATGTATGTTTTGCCGAAAATTGTATAATGATTTACTTCCTGATACCCGTCAGATAATACCTCGCGGGGGCGGGCAAAGGCTCTTTCGCAGGACTCATCATTTTCGGCTTCGTAGGCGGCGACTTCACTCTCAACAATATTTTTACGCCCGCACCGGTAGACTGATTCGCCGGTATCTTCATCTACACGATATGGAAATTCCTTCACTTCTACACTCAGCAATTCTGTGAAATTGTCGAAGCCGACATACACTGGCGGGTTATTTTTTACCCCGCGATACTCGGTCAGACTGAGGTAGGCCGAGCTGACAATCGGGATCGCAACGAAAATCATAAAGGGCACCAGGAATGGCAGTAACATGATGTACGAAGTTTGGGCTTTCCAAATCCGGTGTAACCCTTTTCGCAGTTGGATGCTCCAGGCAGCAGGTGCAGATGTCATACTGGTCATAGGATGGGGCGCTTTCTTTCAACTGTTTGTCGAATCAGGGGTATATCCGAGGGGCAGAATGCGCCCCCCGGATAGCCAGTTAAGAATCAGGCAGGACGGTTACTTGCCGAATTCTTCCAAACCATCGTTCATGATGGCTTCGATTTCGTACAGCGTATCTTCCAGGTCTTGATCTTCAAACAATGCTGCTTGCAGTTGGAGTGTCACATCGTTGTTGACTTCTTCCCAACCGTAGCAGTTCGGCGGGCCAACGGCATCCAGCAACTGGGCATTCAGCGCCTCATTGAGGACTTCACCACCCTTGATGTAGCTGCCCCAGGCCGTTTGCGGGGGCACGAAGATGTTCTGACGCTCGAAGTAGGCGGCGGTCTGTGCTTCGGCAGAGGCTTCGCCGCCCAGGAACTTCATGAAGTCAAACGCAGTGTCCACGTTGTCCGAGAACGAGAAAATACCCATCATCTTGCCGCCGATGAACGCGGTGTAAGCGCCACTCGGTCCGGCGGGCAGCGGGGCAACTCCCCATTTTCCTGCGAGGTCCGGGAAGGAAGCGTCAATGCCACTCGCGGTCCATTCACCATCGATCACGATGGGGTAGTCGCCGGTTGAAAGGCCGGTGCCGACGTCGGTGCTTTCAGCGGGTGCGCCGAGGCTGTCGAACATCTCGACATAAAAATCGAGCGCTTCCAGACCCTCGTCGCTGTTCACAGCCGCCGCCGAGCAATCGTCGGTGTACCACTGTCCGCCAGCCTGGTAGAGCACGTTGGTGAAGCCCAACCAGTCGCCGTTACCCCACACAATCGCCATACCCTGCGCGCCATCGGCTTGCAGCGCCGCAATGGTGTCGCGGAGTTCGTCCCAGGTGGCGGGCGGGGTTTCGATCAGATCGGTGCGGTAGTACATCAGGTAGATGTCGAGATTGTAAGGGACGCCATATATGCTCCCATCACGGCTGACAATCGCTTCATAAAAGCCGGGGTTGCTGGCTTCGGCAATCGCCGCGATATCATCGGGATACTTTTCGGCCAGATTGACCATGCCGCCCAGTTCACCGAGCGAGATACCCCAGGACATACCACCCATGAGGATGTCCGCGCCTTCGCCGCTGGTGGTGGCCGTCAACGCGCGCGCATACGCATCGCCCCAACCCACTGCCTCGACCGAAACGGTATTGCCGGTTTCGGCTTCCCAGATGTCCGCTGCGATGCTCAGCGCTTCTGCCTGCTGGTCATCACCAGTGAACCACACAACGATTTCCACTCCCTCGCGTGCCGAGGATGGTGCTGCGCTCAGCAGCAATGATAGTGCAACAACAAAAACGAGAACAAGCGTGAGTTTACGTTTCATTTTTGGAGTGTCTCCTTAAAACTTGCTGCGTTCAAACGGTAGTCAGGCGAGCTAAAGTTCTTTATCTATCGTGCCTCCTTATCATCTCCACACGCGCCCTGAATCAGATGTGTGTCAACGACTGATATCGTCAAAACGACTGATAGGTACAGGTAGACAACGCAGTGGAGATGGGGTATCCTGAGGGTCTCAACCGGAAGATACACTCTTCCACTACGCCGCCGGTCACTGGTAAAAGTAACTGGCGGTGTCTTTTTATTTATCATGTTATTTCGGACGTATTGATCACCTCGTCTGGCGTGTAATTTTGCACACTGATTCGCGTACAACCAGTTCGGTACCGACAATCGTCGTCACACTTACCGGTTCGTTGCGTTCGATTTGATCGCGCAGATGGCGCACACCCAATTTACCCATCAATGTCTTGTGAACTTGAACGGTCGTGAGACGTGGTGATACTTCTTGAACCAGGTCGATATTGTCAAAACCGACGAGACTGAGATTATCGGGAATCTTCAAATTCAGTTCTTGCGCGGCGTTCATGACCCCTATCGCAACTTCGTCGTTACAGGCGAAGATCGCGGTGATTTCGGGCGCGCGGCGCAGCAGTTTGAGCGCTGTTGCATAGCCGTCTTCGCGTGTTAGCAGACCGTCTTCGATGTAGGTCTTTTCAATCCCGGCTTGTTTCAGCGCGCGTTGGTAGCCTTTGCGTCGTTCGCGGATACTGGGGTACGCATCCGGGGTGCTGCCAAGCAATCCGATGGCGGTGTGCCCGGAATCAATCAGGTAATTCACGGCGTTGAGCGCGCCATTGAGGTTGTCGGTTACGATGCTGTCCACGTTGAGGCCCGGCGCGTAAGCGTCCACCAACACAATCGCGTCGGTATGGTCCCCAATTTGAGCAATCGAATCTTCTAGAAACGTGCCAATGATGAGCAGACCGTCAACCCGTTCATCGAACAACAATGGCGGCCACTGGATGACCCGATTGTGGCTGTCAACATCCACACTGGCGAACATCAGATTCAGCCCTAGCCGTTGGCACTCACGTTCCGCCCCGGCGATGACGTAGGAATAGAACGGGTTAGCGGGGTAGGGCAGTTCGGCATCCTGTTTGATCAGCAGACCGATGGTGGTTAGTTCTTGTGGGGCGGGTGCGAGATTGCGAGGTTTGACCTGGTAGCCCAGCGACTGCGCAATCTCAAACACCCGGTTGCGCGTTTCAGGGGCAACACCCGGCTTGTGATTGAGCGCTTGTGACACCGTGCCCAAAGAATAACCAGAGGCTTCGGCAATATCACGTATTGTTGGGCGAATAATCTTGTTCATTTTTGTTCATATAATTTCATAACGGTTTTATTTAATATATCATGCGTTCCTTACTTGAGTCAAGGAATGAACAAAATGAAATCGACTACAGTATCGTATTTTTGTCCTATTTGAGACATGAAATGTTCAGAGATATTCAGTTAATGTGAGAAAAGTTCATGCCGCGCCCCACTATTTTGCTCATTTACAGTTGACCGTCATTTCGGAAGATGCCGCCCGGTGTGTGGTCAGCGTGCGTATGTGACGCGCGATCTCGACCACGCCAAACCCCCCGATCACCGCCAGGGGCGCTTGCAGGATGATATAGTAACGCTGCCAGGGCAGCGGGTTGGTGATCAGCAGTCCCAGGGCAGGCAGAATCAGCCATGCTGCCAGTATCCAGGCTTCAAGATACGACCAACGCAGCGCCAGCGCGATCAGGCCCAGAATCAGACATACGAGCACGGTCATTCCGCGCAAGATTCCGCTCCACCCTTCGAGTCCGGCAGCCTCGTAATCTTCGATCTGCTGCGTGGTGACGGCGTAATGCTCCCAGCGTGGGTCCTCAAAATACATGGCATCGGCAAAAAAGAGTTCATTTTCCAGTCTCTCGATCCGTTCGCTGAATGAGGTCATGCCGCCATGTTCGCTGACCTGATTTCGGATCAGATCGGCGCGTTCGCCTATAACGCGAAATACACCGCCGGGTAAGGAAAACCAGACGCCGAAGCTGAATAAGGTCACGGCGATGACCAGCGCCCCACCCGTGAAACGTGTCGTCCAGAGGGCCGGACGTGACAATGGGCTGCCGCTCGAAAAGAACAGGATGGTGAGACCCAGGAGCAGCAGGATCGCCGGAACGAACCACCACACCGGATTCAGCAGAATTGTGACCAGCCACGCCAGCGTGCCGATCCCGGCCAGGTTGTAACCATGACGCGAGTCAAATTTGATCAGAGTGGAGTCAGCGGCACGGAACACAGGCGCAGCCGCGATACCTAAAAATGCCGGGACGACGATCAGCGCGGCGGATTGCTTGATACCTACCGTCAATCCCGCCACGATACCAAATGTGATATACCAGCGCAGCAGGTTTTGCCAGCGTCCCTTCGCCCGCGTCTGGACCTGAACCACGCGCAGCGCGACGAGGATTACCAACGTGCAGACAAGCAGGGTTGCGCCTTCCTGCATCGCGCGGCGTCCGTTGACCAGCACCGCTGGATTCGTGCCGTAGATCACTGCCGCGATCCACCCGGCGAGGCGGTGCTGGCCCATCCAACGCGCCATGCCATACACGAGCAGCACGCTCAGCGCGCCCAACAACGTGGATGGTGTGCGCGCGGTGTGCAGCAGTCCGTCGGTGGGAATTCGCCCGCGACGACTGTTGAAATACCAGGGGTATTCGTCATCGTATGCGGATGAGACGGACCAGTCCCAGCCATAATTGAGGTCGTTCACGGTGAATCCGTTTATATCCCAGGCCACACCCATCAAGAACGAAGACAGCGCCCCGGTGGTGGTACGCACAAACCGGTTGCCGTAATTCACACGCGGACCGTCATAGAGAATGGTATCGAGATTGTGATCATATACGAGGGTATGGTAATCGCGGCTTATGTGGATCAGAGTCGATTCGTCGCCGTGAAACGGGACCGCATCCCGCCCGACTATGACATACCCCATCAGCCCGCCGAGCAGCAGCACGTCTATCAAAACCAACAGCCAGCGGTAAGCAGAGGTTTTCATCGTTATCCCCCCGGTGTCATACGCACTGTATTTTTTGTGCGTCATTGCCATTTACGGAATAAGCCTGAGCGAACGCAAGTATCGAGTGGGCATTGCGATAGCCTTGTTTCATGAGATTGTTTACTTGCCCGGTGCAGTTGATAGTCTGGTCGATCTGGTGATTGCCAAAACTATCGCATTCAATTCTTTAGCGCAACTGCTGAAAGGTGTTCTCCCAAAAGAATGAGGACTTGCTATACAAAATGGTAACGTTCCCAAAAAATGCTTGACAAGCGCAAAACAATGGCATAATATACAATTACAAGCGCTTACACGCGCTTGCAAACGCTGTTTTATGCTGTATTTGGCGCTTTTTCGAGAAATTTCGGTCGAAATATCCGCGTTTTAGCTCATCAATGGTAACGATTTCATAGCTTAAAATCGTAATTTACTACCTTAAATATTGGGAAATCTCTTCATGGGCAAGCCTGACAACACTGTAACTATTATTGACGTAGCGCGTGAGGCGGGGGTGTCGAATTCGACAGTTTCGCGTGTGGTCAATAATAGCGCTCAGGTAAGCTCCCGAACCCGCGAAAAAGTCCTGAATGCCATGATGCGTTTGGGCTATGTCGTTAACCAACAGGCGCGCAGCCTGCGCGGGGGACGCTCACAGGTTGTCGGCTTATTGGTCCCCGATGTTGGAAACAGCTATATCGGCGAGATTATTCGCGGCATTGATGACGAACTCGCTAGCAACCAGTACGATCTCATGCTCTACACCACTCATCGCCGCAAGACCAAAGAGTCAACTTACGTTGCCACGATTACGCGCGGAATGGCCGACGGGCTGCTGCTGCTGCTGCCGACCAATGTAGCTGCCTACATGGAATCGTTGCAGGCGCGGCAGTTTCCGCATGTGCTTATTGATTACCAACGAGTTGATAATAACTGGACGTCAACCCTTCAGGCGACAAACTGGCAAGGCGCTTATGACGCGACCAAATATCTGATCGAACTCGGTCATTGCCGGATCGGGTACATTGTGGGTCTGCGCGAGATGCAGTGCTCACTGGATCGGCTGTCTGGCTACCGCGCGGCGTTAGAGGATCACGCGATCCCGTTCGACCCGACCCTGGTGTACGATGGCGATTACTTCCTTTTGGAAGGTTATCGCGGTGCCACAAAATTGTTAGAACTGTCGCCACCTCCAACGGCGATTTTTGCCGCCAATGATACATCCGCTCTGGGTGTGATAGAAGCGATTCGCAACCGGGGGTTGAGTGTTCCCAACGATGTGTCGGTTATCGGCTTTGACGATATACCGGAAGCGGCCCAGGTTCACCCTGGCTTAACTACCGTGCGCCAACCACTAGAAGATATGGGACGGCTCGCGGTGCGAGTGCTGCTTAAACAACTAACTAATCCCGATCTGCCCGGTGAGCGGGTGGAATTATCCACCGAATTGATTGTGCGTGAGACCTGCCACCCCGCGAAAGCCTGAACGGGCTGTGGCCGTGTCGTGTTGAACCCATATCCGTTAAGGGTATCCCTTCAGGGAAAAGGACCCTGGCGAGCAGCGAAACCAGCTTGCTTTTCCTTGGAGATACTAATATCGATTGTGGTAAAGAATCAATCTTTACCCGCTTTACCTTATAAGGAGCACAACATGAAAGTTCTTAGACCTCTTTTAGTTTTGGCTATGCTGCTGACAGCCGTCGGTGGCCTGGCGACCACATCGGCCCAAGACTCAGTGACCATCGAGTGGTGGCACATCGTAACGGATGAAGCGCAACGCGCATTTATGGATGGGCTTGCTGCTGAGTTCGAAGCCATGCACCCGAATGTCACCATCGAAATCACCGTATTGGAGAATGAAGCCTTCAAGAGCCAGCTCGTGACCGTGATGCAAGCCGAAGAACCCCCGGACCTGTTCCAGAGCTGGGGCGGCGGTGTGTTGTGGAACTATGCTAACGCCGGATTGGTACGCGATATCTCTCCCGAGATGGAAGGCGAATGGTACGATTCGTTCGCTGTGCCTGCTGCCGTTGAAATGTACGGGCAGAATGGCGAGTACTATGGCGCTCCCTGGACCTGGGGCGCGGTGGGTATTTTCTACAACAAGGCTCTGTTTGCTGAGGCCGGACTCGACCCCGACAATCCGCCCGCGACCTGGACGGACTTCCTCGCTGCGGTGCAGGCCCTCAAAGACGCCGGAATCACCCCGATTGCGTTGGGTGAAGGCGACAAGTGGCCCGGCCACTTCTGGTTCGTGTA